>JBPPMX010000302.1:0-5237 GCA_051306275.1 Tepidiformaceae bacterium | reverse complement strand
GCTTGTCGCCGGCCGCCTCGATGGCGATACCGCCTTCGTCTCCGCCCGCGTCCCCGAGCTCGTCTTCGAAACCCCCGGCTTCGCGGTCCAGCTCGACGGCGACCCCGCCCTCACCACACCCGCCACCTTCACGGTCGATCGCCTCGCCCTCCGCGTCTCCATCCCGCGCGGCCCCCTCTCCACCATCTTCACGCCCGAAGCCGGCGCCCCTACTGCCTGACCCCTACCACCCCGTCGAAGTCCCACTTCGGGCAGCGCGAACCCGCACCGGCTCGTGCTTGTACTGCGCCTGCTCGGTCGGCGTCGCGTCTTCCGGCATCATCCCAAGGATCCGGTACACCGGTGCTGGCCCCGAATCCCGAAAGCGCCGCGGGAACTCCCACAGGATCAGCGCGCTCGTCGCCGCCAGCACCACTGCGCCCGCGAATCCCAGCACATCCAGCGCGACCGAATCCGGCGCCGACTCCGCCGGGAACGCGTCCCCCTGCACCACATACACCATGAAGTTCCAGCTCCCGTGCAACGCCCATCCGGCGAGGAACAACGGCGTCAGACGCCATCTCCGCCGCAACAGCCCGTAGATCCCCAGCGCCGCCATCCCGCTCGCCGCAGCATGGAGCAGCCCCGTCCCCGACCGCATCACCCCGAACAGCCACCACGTCCCGCTGATCGTCTCGTCCGCCAGCGCGTCCGGGTTCACCAGCGTCAGGCTGTTCCCGAACGTCTCGTACAGGTTGAACCCCGCGCCCGCCAGCGCCCCCCAGAGGAAGCACCGTCCCGCGCTCCCATGCCTGAAGAAGAAGAATGCCACCAGCATCCCCTTCCAGAACTCCTCGTTGAGCGGCCCGAACCCCGAGAACACGCTCACGTCGTAGAACACCCGCCAGCCGCGTGGCATCTCTGTCAGCCCGTCCACCGCCCCGTACTCCCCCACACCCCTCGCATTCGTCAGGACTACCGCCAGCCCCAGCAGATAGGACACATTCAGGATCGCCGCCACCGTCGTCGCTCCGAGCGCCCCGTACAGAAGCCCGGTCTGCCACTCCCGCCAGCTCACCGGCCACGCCCACCGGTTGAACGCGCGATACCGCCGCGCCGCCACCGACGCGATCACCACCGAAGGGATGCTTACCAGCGCCACGTTCACGAACGGAAACAGCCAGGGAAGACGATCCGGCTCGTTTACGATCGCCTGCCCCAGCACAAGCAGTACCGGCATCGGTATCAGCAGCCACCACCTCGCGCCACCCACCATCTCCGACGACGCCCCGCCACCCAGCGCCGACGCTGCCTGGTAGACGAGCAGGCCGCCGAGCCCCATCCCAACGATCGCCAGCCCCATGAGCGCATTGATGCCGAACAGCCGCTCTTCCGGCGACCCATCGACCGTCCCAAGCAGAAGCAGTCCCGTGAGACCCTGGAGGAACCCTACCGCCCCAACGACAGCCGCAAACCCGGCGACGGTCCCCCGCCGGCGGATGCCGCTACTCCCCTTCGAACCGCGTGATCGTCCCGTTCGAAACGATGTACCGCCCCGAAGCCCGCGTCATCACATCCCGCACCCGGTCCGGCTCAGCCGTCGTGATGATCACCTGCTGGAAGCTGTCGAAGAACTCCAGCACCCCCCGCCGCCGCCGCGCATCCAGCTCGCTCAGCACATCGTCGAGTAGCACTACCGGGTCATCGCCCAGTGCCCGGCGCAGATAGCTCGCCTCAGCCAGCCGCAGCGAAAGCGCCGCCGTCCGCTGCTGCGCACGCGATGCGAAGCTGTCCGCCGGCATCCGGTTGATCTCGATCGTCAGGTCGTCCCGGTGCGGCCCCACCAGCGTCGTCCCCGCCGTGATCTCACGGCTCCGCAGGTTCGAATACGCCTTCAGCAGCCGCGCCGTCCACTCCGTCTCGTCGTAGGGCGAGTCGTACTCGTTCATCCCACCCAGCGCCGGCCGGTACGTCATCGAAAGCGTCTCCTGCCCATCGCTCAGCCGCTCCATCTGACCCGCAGCCTGTGGCACAAGGTGCCCGAGCGCCTCCGCCCGCGCCTTCATGATGATCCCGCCCGCGTGCGCAAGTTCCTGGTCCCAGAACGCCAGCTCGTTCGCCGGCGCCTGCCGCCCCTGCACCTGCTTCAGCAGACTGTTCCGCTGCTGTAGCACCTTCTGGTAGCGCTGCATCGCCCGCAGGTACCCACGGTCGACCTGCGAAATCATCATGTCGAGATACCGCCGACGAAGCAGCGGTGGCCCCGCCACGATCTCGATGTCCAGCGTCGTGAACAGCACCGCCGCCAGCTGCCCCACCGCGTCCGAAGCCTTCCGCAGCACGCCGTTCACCCGCGCGCGCTTCCCCGCCCGATGTGCCGGGTCTGTCGTTCGCCCGACAATCGCCAGCTCGAGGTGCAGGTTCCCCGCCGCCCGCTCGACTTCCGCCGTCAGCCGCGCCACCGGGAACTCGCTCTCCAGGATATCCCGCCGCACCAGGTCCGCGTCCGTACTCGCCCGGCTCGAACGCAGCGTCGACAGCAGGTAGATCGACTCCAGCAAGTTGCTCTTGCCCTGCGCGTTGTCACCAACGAACAGGCTGAGCCCCTTGTCGAGCGTCACGCCCGCATGCCCGTAGTTACGGTAGTTCGCGAGGTTCAGACTGAAGATGTACACGGTGTATACAACACTATACCTGCCTCGAAACCCCGGTGGCTTACTTTTTCGCAGCTTCTTCTGAACTTTCCCTCCCTCTCACCTTGCGAAACCGCATCGAACTGATCACCCGCCTATGCACTCACCTTGTCTCGTCACTCGCACCTACCTATAATTCGTGGAATTGCTTAGGCGGGTGAACCAGTGAAAGTCCAGGTCCTCCAGGAGAACCTGCAGCGCGGGCTGTCGATCTGTGGGCGTGCAGTCGCAACGCGCTCAACCCTTCCCATTACCTCCCACGTCCTCCTCGCCACCGAGAAGGGCCGCCTTCGCCTCTCCGCCACCGACCTCGATATCGCCATCAACACATGGGTCGGCGCCAAGATCGACGAAGAAGGCGCCACCACCGTTCCCGCTCGCCTCATTACCGACTTCGTCTCCTCGCTTCCGCCCGCCACCGTGAACCTCGAGATCCCCGAGCGCTCCCGCCAGCTCAAGCTCGAATGCGCCCGCAACGAGTCCAGCATTAATGCCATGGACGCCGAAGACTTTCCCCGCATCGCATCCATCACCGACGGCACCATCGTCCAACTGGACCCCAAGTCCCTCAAGCGCGCCCTCGACCGCGTTGAGTTCGCCGCCGCCACCGATGACTCACGCCCCGTCCTCACCGGCGTCCACATCAAGGCCGATGGCACCCGCCTCACCTTCGCCGCCGCCGATGGCTTCCGCCTCGCCGTCGCCGACCTCACCCTCGAAGCACCCCTCGCCGAGCCGCTCGAAGTCATCGTCCCCGCGCGCGCCCTCCGCGAGCTCGCCCGCCTCATCGCCGATGCCACCGAAAGCGTCGAAATGCGCATCAACACCCAGCGCACCCAGGCCCTCTTCGCCCTCACCGATACCGAGCTCGTCGCCCAGCTCATCCAGGGCACCTTCCCCAACTACAACCAGCTCATCCCGGCCGAGTACACCACCCGCGCCGTCGTCAACGCCGACGAGTTCAAGCGCGAAACCCGCATCGCCGCCATCTTCGCGCGCGATGGCTCCGGCATCGTCCGCCTCCAGGTCGCCCCCGGCTCCGGCATGCCCGGCACCCTCACCATCAGCGCCCGCGCCGACGAAATCGGCGACAACGAAGGCAAGCTCGATGCCCAGGTCGAAGGCGACGCATCCAAGATCGCCTTCAACTCCCGCTACCTCCAGGACGTCCTCAACGCCCTCAACGGCGATGTCGCCCTCGAAACCACCAGCCCCTCTTCCCCCGGCGTCTTCCGCCCCGTCGGCGAAACCGACTACGTCCACGTAGTCATGCCGATGTTCGTTCAATGGTAGGTAGCATCCAGAGCATTCCTTTCGCCTTTACCCTCCTGGCCGCGTGACTTTGGCCGGCCGGTCCTGTTAGCGCGACGCTCTTTCGGCGGTCTGGATGGTGGATGGCACCCGGCGAAACCGAAGTAAAGTTCCCAGGCACCATCGTGGCGGGTGCGGCACCAGGGCCTAGGTGGGCGGAACCGAGCACGTTTCCGCCTCGGCTCTGAGGAACCGTCCAGTCGCGGGACCGCCTTCCGCGGGCTCCGCGCAGTTCAGCGCACCCGCGAGGCGTCGGCTTCACCGGCGACAGCATCCGTCGAGTGGCGATACTCGCCGCAAATTCGCGGCCGACCAGCATGAGCGCCACCCCAATGGAATCAACTCCCACACTTGATCTGCTTGGCTGCCTCGCGGTAGCGGGCGAGCTGGGGCGCGGAAACCTGCGGGGCACGTCGCCGGGACCGCCACGATTGCCACTGCAATCGCCGACCGACTGGGCTTGCCCGAATCGCAAAAGACCGACGCCTACTACACCGGACTCCTCGTGCATGCGGGCTGTACCGCGGGTGCGAGTGAGCTCGCTGCGTACTCCTTCGCGACGAGCTCGCGCTCGTCCGAGATATCTGTGTGTGCGACCCCCCGCATGAACTTGAGATCCTGCGCGTGCTGTTGAAGCACGCGGGTCGCGGTCGTGACGCTGCCTCAATCGATTTAGCGCGCCAGGATGTTGGCGAGGCCGAGTTGAGCGGCCGCATCGAGGTCAAGCTCGCCGACGCCGCCGGAGTCGACGGCGCGTACGATAGTCGCGACGATATTCGAGGCGGTCCACGATCTCGCCGACCCGGTCCGTGTCCTTCGGGCCGTCCATCGCGCGCTGAAGCCCGATGGGGTCCTACTGATCGCTGATGAGAACGTTGGAGATACGTTCACGGCGCCGGCCGAGAACCTCGACGGGTTCCTCTACGCCGCCAGATGCTCGTTTGCCTGCCGACAGGGATGGCGGAGGAGCCCTCGGATGCGACCGGGACGGTTATGCGTCCGCAGCGCTGGAGGCAGGCTTCGCGGGTGTGGAACCGGAGGCGATTGACTACCCGCTCCGGAAGTAAGCGCGAGACGGCGGGCACCGAGGGAGGGGTCGTCACCAGGGCAAAGCACTAGCCGGCGAGAAGTGTTGCCGTTAAGCACTTGTCCTGAAGCCTAACGTTCGTTAGGGTTCAGGGCGGAGGCGTCGTCATGACAAAATTGGACCCCGGAACACCCATCTTCACGATTGCGAGCCAACTTGATCCGTAC
>JBPPMX010000301.1:0-6574 GCA_051306275.1 Tepidiformaceae bacterium | reverse complement strand
TCGTCCTCAACGCTGTCCTCTGGCGCCTGCGTTACAAGCTCGGCCTCCGCCAGCTCAAGGGATCGACCGATGCCGATCCCCCGATGCAGTCGCTGATTCGCTAGGATTCAGGATGGTGGCGCATGGGATCGGAGCGATCTGGTGAGGGAACGGGCACAAGCAATCGGTGTCATGACGTACGTGCTGCCGCTGGTGGCCGCAGGTCTCCTGCTCATCGGCTGCGAGGGCGGCCGGACGCGAGCCCAGAGCGTCGTTGACCCCACCCCAGCGAACGCTACGACGAAGGTGCACGTGGGGGGCGTGACGCGGGACCCGTGGGTCCCTGCCACCCAGGCGCCGGGTGGAGGCGGGCTGCTGGCCTGCAATGACATCCTTGCGCCGGTGAGCAAGCAGAAGTCGCTCCCCGCGGGTTGCGTGCCGGAGGGCCTGGTTGAGCTCCCCGTGGAGTACAGCTACGGCGGTACACAGTGGTTGATTGCGGAGGCGAGGGAGGCGTTCATCGAGATGATGGATGCTGCCGCGCGGGACGGGTTCGTGCTTGTGGCACGCAGCAGCTACCGCAGCTACGACGAGCAGGCGGAACTGTTCCAGACCTGGGTGGAGCTCTATGGCGAGGAGTACGCCCGGCGGACGAGCGCGGAGGCCGGGCACAGCGAGCACCAGCTGGGGACGACGGTCGACCTCACGAGCGCGAGCGCCGGGTACGAACTGGAGGGGTTCGACGGCACGCCGGAGGCTGGGTGGCTGGCGGAGCACGCGGCCGAGTTCGGGTTCGTGGTGAGCTATCCGGAGGGGATGGAGCCGGTGACGGGATATGCCTATGAGCCGTGGCACATGAGATATGTGGGCCGAGATGTCGCGGCGGAGCTGAAGTCGAGCGGACTGACGCTTACGGAGTTCCTTCAATAGGAGCTGGGCTCGGACATGGGCGCCGGCGGGCAGTGGCGTGGACCGTCCGAGCGCCAGCAACGGTGTGCCGATAGGATCGGGGGGTGTTCGATAGAGATGTCCCCGGCGGGCCGATCCCGGAGCTGGTACCAGTGCCCGGTGGTGTGTTCACGATGGGCAGCGACACACGGCGGCGTGATGAGCGGCCCGCGCGCGTTGTCGAGGTGGCATCGTTTCGCGCGGCGCGTGAGCCTGTGACGAATGCGCAGTACCGGCCGTTCGTGGAGGCGGGCGGCGCAGCTGCACCTCCGTGGGCGGTGGAGGGTTTCGACGAGCCCACGCAGCCGGTCGTGGGTGTGAACTGGTTCGAGGCTGCGGCGTACTGCGAGTGGTTGGCGGGCCAGACCGGTACGCCGTTCCGGCTGCCGACCGAGGCTGAGCGGGAGTACGCGGCGCGGGGTGGGGTCACCTCGGGCGATTGGCCGTGGGACGGGGCATCGCATCCTGCGGTCGAGGAGATCGCGTCGCTCGGACGGCCCCACACGCCCCTGCCTGCCTGCGAAAACGGGTACGGCCTGCGCTGCATGGCCGAGAACGTGCACGAGTGGTGCACGGACTGGTACGACCCGGAGTACTACGCGGTCGCCCCGCGCCAAAACCCGGTGGGGCCGGCGAGCGGCTCGCGGCGGGCTAGCAGGGGTGGCGCCTGGCGCCACGCGGTGAAGTTCACCCGGATCAACGCGCGCTCAAGCCTGCCGCCGGAGTTCCGGTACAACGACTACGGCTTCCGGGTGTACGCGGACGGCTAACGCTGGGGCGAGACGTTGAAGGGCCTGGCGTGCCGCGTTCGACCCGCCGGTTTCAGGAGTCCGTTTCCTCGTCCATGACGCCGCTGATCTCGCCGAGGAATCGTTCGATCTCGGGGGAGAGGCGCGGTGTGTCGCTGGGCGCGGACGCTTCTTCGGCGTCGTAGGCGGCCTCGGCGCCGGCCAGCATGGCCCGCAGTTCGGGGTCGTTCGCGACCATGCGGTCGAGTTTGTCGTGCTGAAGTCTGCCACGGGCTTCGTAGCCAGCTGCGCGTTCCACCAGCTCCGGGGCGAGGTCGTAGATCTCGCCGATCGCTACGAGCATTGCACCCGCCGCGGTGTAGTCCTCTTCAAGCTGGGCGTAGTGCGGCAACTGGAGCATCAGGGAGTTGTTCCCGATGCCCAGTGCGTCGAGGCGGTCGTTCATGAGGTTCAGGATCGATGTGGGGCCCTCGTAGCGCCGTGTCGACGGGGATTCCCGCCCGGTCTGCCGGTCGACCTGCTTCCCGGCGACCGAATGGGTCACGCGCGGGGGCCGCGTGTGAGGGACGGCTGTGTACCAGGCGCCGATGCGGCAGAACGCCTTCACGCCTGCCCACGCGAGCAGCTCCATGAGGGAATCGACGTAGTCCTCTGCGCGGGAGTGCGGTTCGAGCACATCGAGAAAGAGGAGGTCCGGGCCATCGCCGCGGCGGGCGCTGCTGATACGGGTGTTGGGGACGGTGAGCAGGCGTTCGTCGCCGTCCCATCGCACGACGGGACGATATCGCGTGAAATCGAAGAACTCGCCCGGGCGGGCGAGTGAGCCTACCTCGCGGGCGCCGAGGCGTTCCTGTAGGGACGTGAGCGCGAGGCCGCCGACGCTCCCCGCGTCGATCCACGGGCGGAGGGTGGAGATGACCTGGGGGTCGCGGAGGTCGCGGACAGACTCGTCGACTTCGAATGCTCCGATTCTCATGGCCGCCGCATGGTACAGCACCGGTGGCTGTCTTGAACCGCGGGGAGAGTGCTCCGGAGGCGGGCGAAGCCATCGGCGTTCGGGATAGCCCCGGGTTTCCGGGCCGGTTGGCCGTTGGGCGCATGGCCCGAGGGACTAGAGTGAGGACATGCTGACCGGCTTCACTCCACGCGTCTTGTCGGGCCTGCTTCTGTTCGCCGCCGTGATACTCGCTGCCGGATGCTCCGGTGGCTCGGGGCGCGAAGGCGACGAGAGGCAGCTAACGGTGGTTGTGGTTGATGAGTATACGTTCAATCCCGACATGATCACCATCAAGGTTGGGGAGCCGATATTCCTGACGCTGGACAACTCGCGGGCGGAACTCGTGCACGACTTCACCGTGAACGACCTTGCCGTCGGGAACGTGGAAGCGACGCGAGTGGAGGATGCGAACCACCAGGAGAACTTCGCGGTCCATGTTTCTGCGGAAGCAGGCGCGCGTGCGTCCGTGCGGTTCACGGCGACGGAGGCCGGCGACTTTTACTTCTTCTGCAACGTCCCGGGCCATATCCGGGCGGGGATGATCGGGCTTCTTCGCGTCGAGTGAGACCGTTCCCTAGCGCCGCGGGGGCATGACTGCTTCCGAGGAGGCCACTTCCACCCCGCTGGTGGCGCGCCGTATCGTTCCGCCATGACGTTCACGAAGAGTTATCTTGAGTTCCCGTTCGGCATCCTCGCCTACACGAAGACCGGCGAGGGGGCGGAGCCGCTCATCCTGCTGCACGGCATTCCGACGTCGTCGTACCTCTGGCGCGATGGCGCGCTGCGTCTCGACGAGCGATTCACGGTCTATGCGGTCGACATGCTGGGTTACGGGGATTCGGACAAGCCTGAGTTGGCCGACCTCTCGTTGCCGGCGCAAGCGGAGTACCTCGTGGCGTTCGCCACTGCGTTGGAGCTGCGTTCGTTCCACCTCGCGGCGCATGACATCGGTGGGGGTGTGGCGCAGCTGGTTGCGATCACCCAACCGGACAAGATCCGGAAGCTCGTGCTGATCGGTTCGGTGGCGTACGACTCGTGGCCGGAGCCCAACATCGACCGCCTTAAGGACCCGGGCTGGGACGAACGGCTGAAGCTGCGGGATCTGCGCCCGGGGTTCCGCGGGGCGTTCACAAGCGGACTGGTACACCAGGATCGGCTGACGGACGAAATGCTCGAGGGCTATGTGGGCCCATTCAATTCGCGGGCCGGGCGCATGGCGTACCTGCGTGCCGCGCGGGCGTTGCGCACCGACGATATCGTGAGTCGCGTCCCGGAGATCGAGCGGATCGCGCAGGAGACGCTTGTGCTCTGGGGGCGCCAGGACCCGTTCCAGGATGTGGCGAGCGGCTAGTGGCTGCGCTCCCGAACGCGCGGCTTAGCGTGTGCGAGGACGGGAGCCACTTCCTTCCGGAGGACTGTCCGGACTGGGTCGCGGACCGGTTGAACGCCTTCCTTTAAGGCTAAGACCCCTGGGCTTCGACTCCGAGGCGAGGGCACACGGCGGTACCCTGAGTCGTCCTCTACATAGAACCGTATGGAAAAGAGGAATCGACGATGACCACGCGCTGGAACCCGTTTGCCGCCAACCGCCACCTGACGGCGCGGGTGCCGATCGTGGGCATCGAGAAGGTGATGCGCGTGCAGGCGGCGTTCGCGCCGATGTTCGCGAAGTCGCGGCTGGTGCGGTATGGCTTCCTGAACGGTCTCCCGGGGTTCGTGACCATCGAAGTGGGGAATAGCGTGAAGACGACCCCTGGAGGTGGTCGATGGGCGGGTTACGGCTGTCTATGTCGTGCTCAACCCGGAGAAGCTGCGGCACCTCGACCTCGGGCCCGTGAGGTAGCGCGCGCCCGCTGCGAGCCCAGTCCGCGCAGACACCTTCCCTGTGATCGTAGGATGCAGAGGCGCCGGCGGAGGCCGGCGCGGCGGCAGGGGGGTCGGCATGAATTCGCTTATTGGTAAGACGGTCATCGTGACGGGCGGGGGCGGTGCGCTTGGCGGTGGCGTCGTCGCGATGCTCGTCGAGGCGGGCGCTCAGGTTGTGATCGCTGATCGGGATGGGGGCGCGGTGAGTACGACTCCGGGCATCTCGACCGTTGCAGTCGATCTCCTGGACGCGGACGGCACGAGAGAGATGGCGACGAGGGCGCTGGCGCACACGGGGCGAATTGACGGGCTTGTCGCACTCGCCGGCGGGTTCTTCGGTGATACGCCGGTCGTCGATACGCCCGTAGACGCGCTCCGGGAGCAGTTCGAGCGAAACGTGGTGACGACCTTCAACGCGATCCAGGCGGTGCTACCGCACATGTTGAAGGCGGGGGGCGGATCGATCGTCGCGGTCAGTTCGCGCCCGGCGCTGCAGCCGGTAGCGGGGACGGTTGCGTATGGGTCGTCGAAGCTCGCGGTGGCGAAGATCGTGGCGAGCGTTGACGACGAGTACCGGGTGGCCGGGATCAGGGCGAACGCGATTGCGCCGTCGATCATCGATACGCCGGCGAACCGGCGATCGATGCCCGACGCCGACTTCCAGACGTGGGTTGCGCCGGAAGCGATCGGCAGGGTCATCCGGTTCCTGATGAGCGACGACTCGCTGCCGGTATCGGGCGCGGTTATTCCGGTGTACGGGCGGGCGTGACCACTTCGTTGTAAGGGGGGGTCTGCGCGCCTAGGATTGGCGCGTGTGAACATCCCGAGGCTCCGAACCCCGGCCGCGAGCCGCGCGACGGGCATCGTCTGCGTTGCGCGGGTTCCGTGGCACCGGGTCGGACTGGTGCTGGCAATCGCACCGGTCGCGATGATGCTCGGTGAGCTGGGACGGACGTACGGCGAAGTGGCCGTCGAGCGCGGGTGGCCGGTTGGTCCCGCGGTGGCCGCGATAGCGTCGCCGCTCTGGCTTGTTGGTATCTTGCTCGTCGTCGTCTACCTGCCGTTGCTGTTCCCGACCGGCTTCGCACTTTCGCCGCGCTGGGGATGGGTTGGGCGTGCGGCTGCAGTTGGCGTGATGGGGATCGCAATATCGTGGATCTTCCAGCCGGGTGAACTTCGCGATCTCCCCGGCCACACGAACCCGCTGGGAGTGACCGGCGCTGGCTCGATATTCGACAGCTTCCAGGTAGCGGAGCCGGTTCTCGTGCTTGCTAGCGTCACTGGCGCGCTTGCATCACTGGTCGCGCGCCTGCGCCGTTCACGAGGTGTCGAACGGCAACAGATGAAATGGCTGGTCTTCGCCCTGCTCGCTGCGGTCGGCCTCTATGCGGTAGCGATCATCGGGGCGGCCTGATCGGGTTCGTCCCGCCTGACGCCTACTTCCTCGGGACCCTCGTGGCGATCCCTATCGCGGTTCGGGTGGCGATTCTGCGGCACAAGCTGTACGACATTGACGTTCTTCTCAACCGGACGCTCGTTTACGGTTCGCTCACGGCAGCGACGGCGGCGTCGTATGTCCTGCTGGTCGTTCTGTTCGGTTGGCTGGCCCGAGCTGTCGCCGGGCGGGGTTCGAATGCGGTTGCGGTGGCAGCGACGACGCTCGTGGTCGCTGCACTTTTCCAGCCCGCTCGCCGCCGGCTGCAGTCTTTCGTCGATCGGCGCTTCTATCGCGCGAAGTACGACGCGGCCCGCACGCTCGAAGTGTTACAACTCCGGCTGTAGTCGCAAGCTCCACCTGCAGTTCATCGACGTCGACAGCTTCGCGACGGTCACGCGGGCACTTCGCCCCACGAGCGTGGGCGTCTGGCTCCGGACGGGTACGCGCCGGACGACTGCGGGCGGGCGATAAGCCAGCCTCCCGCCCACACACGAACGGCTGGTGCCCGGAGCGAGTGCGAGACGTAACGTGGGTTCGGGCCGTTCGCACTGCGGTGAGGCGTTGTTAGGAGTTGCCGGTGACGAAGAGTGAGGGCGG
>JBPPMX010000300.1:0-2203 GCA_051306275.1 Tepidiformaceae bacterium | reverse complement strand
TCCCCGCTGACCCCTCCATCGACCCCCCGACCATCGCGCCGCCCGGCTTCGTCAACCTCCGCCTCAGCGACGCCTTCGTCCAGCAGCAGGTCGAGCACATCATCACCGCCGGCCCCGCCTTCGCCGACCTCACCATCGGCGCCGGCAAGAAAGCCCAGGTCGAGTTCGTCTCCGCCAACCCCACCGGCCCCCTCCACGTCGGCAACGGTCGCGGCGCAGCCATCGGCGATACCGTCGCAGCCGTCCTCGCCGCCGCCGGCTACGACGTCGAGCGCGAGTACTACGTCAACGATGCCGGCACCCAGACCGAGACCTTCGGCGATACCCTATACGCCCGCTACCAGCAGCTCTTCGGCCGCGACGTCCCCATCCCGACCGACGGCTACCCCGGCGACTACATGATCGACATCGCCCGCCAGGTGAAGGAGAGCGAAGGCGAGCGCTTCCTCCTGCCCCCCGGCGACCCAACACCGCCCGGTCTCGGCGAACTCGGCATCGACCTCATGGTCGCCGGCATTCGCGCCACCGTCGCCAGCTTCGGCGTCCACTACGACAACTGGTTCAGCGAAAAGTCGCTCTACGGCCCCGGCGGCCAGTACGAGCAGGCCATGGCCGTCCTCCGCGCCAACGGCCAGCTCGCCGAACGCGAAGGCGCCACCTGGTTCAGCTCAAGCGAACTCGGCGAAGACAAAGACAACGTCGTCGTCCGGTCCGACGGCCGCCCCACCTACTACGCCAGCGACATCGCCTACCACTACGACAAGTTCATCCTTCGCGGCAACGCCCTCGTCGTCGATGTCTGGGGCGCCGACCACCACGGCCACGTCTCCCGCCTCAAGACCGCCACCCGCGCCATCGGCGCCGACCCCGAAGCCCTCCACGTCCTCCTCTACCAGCTCGTCACGCTCAAGCGCGGCGGCGAAGTCGTCCGCCTCTCCAAGCGCGGCGGCGAAATCATCAGCCTCGATGAACTGGTCGAAGAAGTCGGCAAAGACGCCGCCCGCTTCTTCTTCCTCTCCCGCTCACCCGGCTCCCAGATGGAGTTCGACCTCGACCTCGCCAAGAAGCAGTCGAGCGAGAACCCCGTGTTTTATGTGCAGTACGCCCACGCCCGCCTCGCCAGCATGGTCGACCGCGCAGCCACCGAAGGCTTCACTCCCGAAGGCGGCGACGTTGCGCTCCTCACCGAGCCCCACGAACTCGCCCTCATCCGCGAGATGATGCGCCTCCCCGACGTCATCGAACTCTGCGCCACCACCTTCGAACCCCAGTACCTCCCCCACTACGCGAGCGCCCTCGCGACCGCCTTCCACGCCTTCAACGACGCCTTCCGCCAGCGCAACGACTCCAACCTCAAGGTCATCGTCGAAGACGCCGCGCTCACCAGCGCCCGCCTCCGCCTCGTCGTCGCCGCCCGCATCGCCCTCGCCCGCGTCCTCGACCTCATGGGCATGTCCGCCCCCGACCGCATGTAGCGGCACCGTCTACCAGAGCGCGCGCAGGATAGCACCGAGGCCATCCCCGGAGTCGCGGCCCCCAGTGGCCGCGGGCCATCGCGCGACGCCCGGCGCCCTGATTCTGCCCACGCCGGGAGCCGCGATCATCGCCAGCCTGCGCCGTCGCCCCCAAACCCGGCCGCGCATGGCCCTCACGCCTCACGCCTCCTCGGCACCGCGATGTACCCGTTCGCGTCCCCGAACATCCGCATTCCGTCCGCCCCGTGCTTCCAGCTGTGCCACGCGACCACCGCACACGTCAGCGCATCCAGCTTGTCCTCCACCGCCTTCAGGTCCCGCCCGCGCGCCTCCAGCACTCCCGGCGACAGCAACTCCCCAACCTCCGGCGCCTCCAGCACCTTCGGCATGTCGCGCCTCAGCAGTCGCACGAGGTACATCTGGTACACGGCCAGCCCTTCGCGACGCACGCAGACCCGGCCCTTCTTGTAGGTCAGGCGACGCGCGAGGTCGAACATCTCGACGTGCGCCGCGTGCGGGTACATCTCGAATGCCACCCGCACCGGCCGCTCACACTCTGCCCAGGCAAACGACGGAAACGTGTCGAACCCGGCATCCTTCAGCCGCTCGCCCAGCAAGGGACCCGCCATCCCCTTCATCCCCTCGAGGAAAGCGCGCGTCGCGAGGAACGCCCCGGCGTCGTGCTTCCCGTACACCTTGTTCAGCCCCTTCTCCGCCTCCCGCGGCTC
>JBPPMX010000299.1:0-24664 GCA_051306275.1 Tepidiformaceae bacterium | reverse complement strand
GAGGTCGCGATGGTGACGGTCGCCGCGTTGACGGCGACCACGACGAGCAGCGCAGCGATCGGGACGACAAAGGGCCAGCGCGAAGTCACCGCCTCAGCTTCGGCCCCGGAAGGCCGGGGCGTAAAGCGCGGGGTTTACCGGGCGTTTAGCTGCCGCCTTCGATGGACCAACGGACAGCGAGGCGGACTTCGACGGTGCCAGTGCCGGGCTGGATTGGAGTGGAGCTATAGGCCATGTCCCGAGCGCCGAGGGCTGCGAACTCAGCCTGCGGGGCTGGCTCGGAGACTTCGGCGATGCTGACGGGGACGAGGAGGCTGACGCCGCCGAGGGACGCGAGCTGCTCAGCCTTGCGCTTCGCGTCCTCCATTGCGGCTTCGCGAGCCTGATCGAGGAGTTCGGCGTTGTCTTCGATGTCGAAGCGGATGCTGTTGACGCGAACAGCATCGCCGCCAGCTGCGGTGGCTTCGTCGATGATCACGCTAAAGGTGTCGATATCGCGGACTTTGATACTGACGGTGTTCGAGACGGCGTAGCCCGTGATGCGGGGCGCAGAGTTGTTGGAGTAGTCGTAGCGGGGCTCGATCGAGAGGTTCAGGGTGCGGATATCGCGCTCCTCGACGCCGTTGTCGCGGACGGAGGCGATAACGGCTGCGGCGGCGGTAGCGGCGCCTTCGCGAGCATCGGCGACGGTGGCGGCTTCGACCGCGACGCCAATGTCGATGAAGCCGGTGTCGGGCGGCGCTTCGATGCGGCCGACGCCCTGGACGGTGATGCCTGTGCCCTCTGCTTCGCCAGTCACGACGTTAGTGTCGCCGGAGCAGGCGACGAATGCGAGAGCGACGGGGGCGAGCGCAAGGGCGAGGTATTTGCGGCGGATCATGAGGTGCCTCCCAGTCGGCGGGTGAAGACGAATGCCGCAGCCGCGGCGAGCGCGACGATGGCGAAGATGACCTTGACGGCGCCAAGGCCGCCCGTGGTGCGGTCTTCCGGTTCGAGGGCGGTCAGGGCCGATGTCTCGCCAGCGGCGTCTGTGCTGTTGCGCCGGGCGTCCTCATCTGGATCGGACCTGTCCTCCGTGGAGTAGGCGTTATCGGTGGCTTCGGTTGGTTCGGTGTCCGTGGCCGCCCCAGACGGAGCTAGTGGATCTTCGGAGCTTCCGTCGTCCGCCAGGTCGGGGCCGGCGGCGGACTCCGCCATGCTCGTGAGCGACTCGGCACCGCCCGCCGCCTGGAGGGCATCGTCATCGCCGCCGGACCCGGAGGTGTCTACGACGAGGACCACGAAGAAGGCGGCGGCGGCCATTACCGAGACGGCACCAGAAGCGCGGCTGAAGAAGCGAGCCTGCCCGGCGACGGGCGGAACGCGGGCCGGACGATTGGCTGCGGCCATCTCGGGGGTCAGCGCGAAGGAGCGAGGCGCGGTGAGATCGGGAAGGGCGGAGGCGAGTATGGCGCGGGCGTCCCGCTCGGCGGCGACGGCGTCGCGAGCTTCGGGGGTGCTGGCGAGAGTCGCTTCGAAACGGGCGAGGTCCGCGGGCGCGAGTTCGCCATCGACGTACGCCGAAACGTCGTCGTGCCATGAGTGTTTGCGGAAGCGTTCGAAGATCCTCATCCCATCGTCCTCACTTCTCAAGACGCCGGTAGGCATCAACGAGTTCCGGATTGGCGAGGAAGTACTCGCGGAGGCGGGCGCGGGCGCGGCTGACCCGCGACTTCACGGTGCCGAGCGCGGCGCCCGTAATCGAGGCGACTTCGTGGTAGTCGAAGCCGTGGAGGTCGACCAGGAGGATGACGAGGCGCTGGTCCTCCGGTAGGGCGGCGATGGCTTCGTGGACGGCGCGGGCGAGTTCGGATTGCTCGACGAGGCGCTGGAGGCCGGGCGCGGAATCGGCGACATCGAGGGCCGCATGGTCGTCGTCGGCCGGGCGGTCGAGGGAGAGCGCGAGGTCTTTCCGGCTACGGCGACGGAGCTCGTCCTTGCACTCGTTGGCTGCGATTCGGAAGAGCCAGGAGCGGACGTTGCCGCCTTCGAAACGGTGGAGATTGCGGTAGGCGGAAAGGAAGGATTCCTGGGTGGCGTCCTCGGCGGCTTCGCGGGAGCCGATCAGGCGTACGCAGAGGGAGAAGAGGGGGCCCTGGTAGCGCTCGACAAGGGTGTTGAAGGCGGCAAGATTGCCGTCCTTTGAAAGAGAGATGAGTTGATCATCCGCAGGAACCTGCCCTGAAACCACGGGGGCGAGGGTAGGTCAACCACCTGTAAAGGGCGACCGTGGAGCGACGGCGCCCCGGGAAGGCTGTGGTACGGTATGACGATGGAACAGGATCGGGGTCTGCGCCCTGATGGGTCGCGGCCGAGTGACTCACCGCTGGGCGATGTAGACGACGACACGTGGTATTTCGAGACGTCGGACGAGCGGTGGGCCCTCCAAGAAGCGAAGAACAAGGCGCTCAAAGAGGCCATCCGGCGGAACATGAGCAGCAACGAGGAAGCGCCGGCGCCGAAGAAGGACCCGTTCGGCGCGACGGTGAAGCCGGAACCGCGGCGCGACGCTGGAAAAAACGAGGGCCTGACACCTCCGGCGCCCGATCAATCACCGAACCGCGAGGGCTGGTCCACTGAGCCGTGGGCACTCGCCCCGCGCGCCAATACGCCCGTGTCCGAAATTCCAGCAGCCGATGACGGCACCCCGCGATCCCGGTGGGACGAGATGTTCAGCGCGAAGGCTGGCGACGACAACATAGACGCGATGCGGAAATGGATGGAGAGCAGCCAGGCTGCGAAGGCGGAGGAGGCAGGAGGGGACCTGGACGATGAGGTGGAGGCGAAGCTGCGTGCGCTAGAAATGGCGGCAGGTAGCGACGAAGTACAGGTGGCCGAGGATGACCCCCGGGCGACAACTGGCGAACCCGTAGTGCCGCTGGGCAGCGAGATTGAGCGAAAGCTGCGCGCAGTGGAACTGGGCGACGACGATGACAGGCCCACGGATACGCGCCCGACATGGGGTACCCCCGCCGGAATGGACGAAGCGGACACGCTGGACCCGGAGATAGAACGCAAGCTGCGGGCGCTTGAGACGGTCGGAGCCGAGGCCGGGCCGGCGACACGGGCGACGCCTGGGTTCGACGACAGCGAGCCGCTGGATCTCGAGATCGAGCGCAAGCTGCGAGCCCTCGAGGCGAATGCGGACGAAGCCGATGAGCCAGCCCTCGCCGAGCCGCTGGCATGGGCGCCGCCCGGGATGGATGTGAGTGCGCCACTGGACCTCGATATCGAACGGAAGCTGCGTGCGCTCGAGACGGGTAGCGACGACGACGACACGGCGGGAGACGGAGCGTGGGCTCCTGAATCGGCGGATGAAGATCCATACGCGGACGAGTTCGAGCGGATGCTTGCGGCGAATGCGTTCGCCGAGCCTGCGACGAGCGCTCCAGCGGGGGATCTGGTTGAGCAGCCAGAGAACGACGATGCGGCGATCCCCGACCCGTGGGGCGACGCCGTTCCTCCATCCGATGCGGTCGCGGAGCCGGGAACGGCCGCGTTCCTCGGGACGCTTGCCGGGCAGCACGACAACGACAACGACGATGCGGCGGTGCGCGACTACTGGAGCGACTCGTTCCGGAGCGACGAACCGGTGGTGGAGGCAGAACCCGCCGGCGCACCTGAGCCCGAGCAATCCGCGGCAACCGCTGATGAAGGCAATGCGGACGGGTGGGCGCCGGAGCCGATCACGTTCGACGATTGGTTCCGCTCCGGGGTGGCAGGGACGGCCCCCACGAACGAGCGGGCCGCAGACGTCGACACGTCACCGGTTGCGCAATGGGAACCCGACGCCCCGGGCGCCTCGAGTCGAGGAGATGCGTTCGCGCCCGATGCCGAGAGCGAGAGCGAGGCCGAGGGGTGGGATCCCGAAGGGACCGATGAGCCTGTCGAGGAGCAACGACCGTCCGGTCCGCTTGCGGCAGCAGCGGCCTGGATCGCGACCCCGACGAGTGAAACCGAAGCGCCAAATGAAGACGATCCGTGGGCGATGATGCACAGCGTTGCGAGCGTACCCGCGGATGCGAACCCGAACTGGCCGTTTCCAGAACCGGTTGCGGAGCCGAAAGCCGAGACCCCGGCCGCGTTTAATGCCAGGCCGGACGACCCCTGGGCGGTAAGCCCGGTGGACGAACTCGAAGCCAGCCTGAAGGCCGATGCTGACGCAGCTGAGGCGCCGAGAACTGCATCGACGTGGCCCGCGCAGGCCGACCCCCGGGCATCCGGAACCGCGTGGCCAGCGCAGGCCGACCGACCTGCCGAAGCGGACGCAGCGCATTCCGCGGCGCTGTACGGGGACGCCGGCGTCATCGAGACGCTCGACGAGATTCTCAACGACGAGCCAGCTGAGCCTGAAGCTCCCGACTCGATTCTTTCGCCTGCTGAGCACTCGTGGGGAGGAGCACATCGAGCGCCGGCATCCGTGGAGACTGCAGCGCCGGAGCCACCGCACGCCTACCTCCAGCGCCCGATCGAGCGGGAAGAACCGAAGCCTGCAGAAGGCGCCGTCCTGCTCGACCCGATGCGACTCGTATCGGAAGAGGCACTGCTCGCGGACGACGACCTCGGCATCACCGAGGAGGACGACGACGCGGTGGCGCTGCCGGCGCCATCGACCCTGAGCGACCCCGGTGGAATACGCCCGGCCCCGACGGAGCCCTCCTGGCTGAATGACGAGCCCATCCCTGAGCCCCAAGACCGGGGGCACGGGCGGGCGAAGACCCTGATCCGCGAGATCGTCGAGACGGGGATGCTGGCACTGCTCGTGTTCCTCGCGGTCCGTGCGAGCTTCCAGAACTTCCGTGTTGAAGGGGACTCGATGTTCCCCACGCTGCACGACGGGGAGTTCCTGATCGTGAACAAGCTGGTGTACTCCGAAATCGACATGGAGGGAGTGAGCCAGCTTGTCCCGATCGTCGATGCGAAGGAAGGCGAGACCAAGCACGTGTTCCACGGGCCGGAGCGCGGTGACATCGTGGTCTTTCGGGACCCGAGGAACCCGAACGATGACCTGATCAAGCGGGTCATCGGGCTCCCAGGTGAGACGATTGAGATCCGCGACGGGCGGGTATACGTGAACGACCTGCTGCTAGACGAGCCCTACATCACGGAGGAGTGGCAGGACAAGGATCACGCGAAGATCCTGCTCCCCGAGAACGAGTACTACGTGATGGGCGACAACCGGAACAACAGCCTGGACAGCCGGTACCCGACGATCGGGCTGGTGCGGGAAGAGTTGATCATCGGGAAGGCACTGGTCTCGTACTGGCCACGAAGCCAGTTCGGCCTCGCGGCGAACGCGACGCCAAAGTGCCACGGGTCGCCGGACTGCACGCCGATCGAGGGCGAGGACGAGAAGAAGATCGCGGCGGACGCAGCCGACTAGGCACGCAGGCGATGGACGGTGCATGACGCCGGGGATACGCTCGCGGGCGTGAGCGCCAGTACTTTCGAACAACAACTCCAGGGACGCGATGCGCTGCTTCGCGGGCACTTCCAGCTCGCGAGCGGCCGGCACGGCGATACGTACATCGAGAAGTTCAAGATCCTGCAGTGGCCCGACCTGACGGAAGGGCTCTGCGCCGATATCGCGAACCGATTCCGCGGGGAGACAAACCTCGTGGCGGGTCCGACAACGGGCGGGGTGATCCTGAGCTATGAGACGGCGCGACAGCTCGGGCTACGAGGCGTTATCGCTGAGCGAAAGGACGACGGGCCAGGCCGCGAGTTCAAGCGGGGGTTCGAAGTGGGGCCCGGAGACCGCGTCCTCGTCGTGGACGACATCCTGACGACGGGCGGGAGCATCCGTGAGGTGCTGGACGCCGTGAGGGAGCGCGGGGCCGAGGTAGCGGGGGTGGCGGTAATGGTGGACCGCTCCGGGGGGAAGACGGACTTCGGGGTGCCGTTTCACGCTTGTCTGACGCTTTCTATCGCGTCGTGGCTGCCGGCAGAGTGCCCGAAATGCGCTGAGGGGGTGCCGCTGACAATTACGTGAGCCCGCGCGCCGGATGGTGCGCCGGTTTCTTTGCGCAATCTGGCACAAACGGGGTAGTATCCGACCCCGGAGGTTCCGCCGATGTCACCTGCGCTCGCCGTTCTCGGCATGTCGATCCTTGGGACGTGGGGCCTTGCGAGCATCGGGTTGATCGCGGCCGGGATCATCATGTTGTTCTTCCCGGGCGACCCGACGACCGCATCGGAAGGTGGGACGAGCGGTATCGCTGGATGGGTCCTGCTTGCGAGTGGATTCGTCTCGATGGGCCTGATGTCCCTCACGCTTGGGCCCCTGATGGGCATGGACCCGCCGATTCCGATCAAGGCGAAGAGCATCATCCCTGCTTCGAAGATGAAGCGGTGGGAGAGCGCCGGTCGACTCGAAGACTTCGAAGACGGTCTGCCGAAGGAAGTGCGGATGCGGACGGTGCGCGTCCTCATCGTGCGCGATGGCGAGAACGCGTACGCACTCGGCGCCCTGTGCAGCCACATGCGGCTTCCGCTCGGGAGCTTCCCGGGTGCGCCAATCAAGCCGGAACCGCTGCGTGACGGCTGTGTCACCTGCCCGTTCCATGGCGCGAAGTTCGACGTGGAGACGGGGAACGTTGTCCGGCAGCCATGGTCGAGCGAGTTCAACAACGACCACCCGTTCTTCGGGCGGATCCAGTCGAAGCTGATCCCGTGGCCGAAGAAGGCCGAGACGCAGCAGACCTACCCGACGAGGGTTGAAGACGGCCGGATCATGGTGCATCTGCCCCGTTAGGAATCGCGCAACCTACCCGCGAAACGAAGAGGCGAGAGGCCCGGGCAAGCCCGGGCCTCGTCTGTTATGCTCCGCCACCGGCAGGGCTTTTCAAACGCAGGAGGGTTAGTTCTTGGACGAAGAAATCCAGAGTCTGATCACGGACGAGCACCGAGCAGCGATCGGGGCGAAATCCGAGCCGTACCAGGTGACAGTCCAGGCGAGTGAGGCGCACCGGATGCGCGACGTCATCGGGGATGGGGATGTGCGCTACACGGACGAGACGGGGATAGCGCCTCCATACGTGCTCGCGAGCCTGAGTACAGGTGCGCCGCCCGTGAAGCTCCCACAGGTGCTACCGAACGCGATCCTCACGCAGCAGGAGTGGCGCTGGGGCCGGCCGCTGAAGATCGGCGAGAAGCTCACCGTGGTGAGCGAGGTCGTCGACATCCGGGAGCGGCTGGGCGGGCGTTACGGGCACAGCATCCTCGTGATGAGCGGGACGGACTTCGTCGACGAGAGTGGGGCGATCGTGGCGGGGACGCTGACGACGGTCACGCAGTTCGACCCATCGAAGAGGCAGGAACGCGAATGAGCCGCTATTACGAGGACATCAGCGTCGACGAGGAACTGGAACCGCTGGAGCGGACACCAACCGAGGACATGGCGATCGACTTCTTCGGACGCGACAACCCCGGAAACCCTGCGTTCCGGGATGCCGAGATCGGGAAGTCACAGGGCTTCGGGGGGGCGCTGGTCCCGGGGGCGATGAAGCTCTCGTGGATCACGCAGTTCGTCAGCTCCTGGGCAGGGGCTGAGTCCACAGTACGGAACGTGCGCGCGGCGTTCCGGCGGCCGGACATCGCCGGGCGTCCGCTCGTCCTCGCGGGGCGGGTGGTTGAAAAGCGGGTCGAGGATGGCAAGCACATCGCCGAGCTTGAAATCGTGACCCTTGCCGAGGGGCAGCCTTCGGTAAGGGCGAACGTACAGGTGGAGATGCCCAGCAAGGGCTAACCCCCGTTCATTGGTTTCCCAAGCGCCGCGCGACGGGCACACTGGGGCCCGGGCGCGGCGCTTTTGCGTGTCACGCGTCCCGTTTGGAGCAGTGAGATGGCGGTGTCACGGGAACAGGTCGCACGGGCGATGGCGTACTACGAGCGGCTGGACGACCCGGCGGAGCTTCACCGCGCGCTGGGCGAGATTGCCCCGAAAGCGAAGCGAATGGTCGGGGAACTCCTGCGCAAAGGCAGCGAGGAGGGTATCCCCGGGCCAGCAGACCTGCGCGCCGCCCGCGAACCGAGCAATGCACAGGAGGCGACGCGGACGCTGCGTGGAATCGATGACTTCGGGTTGCTGCAGGCGCTGGCGCGTTCTATCGGTCAGCGGGTCGAAGCGCTTGAGATCGTGGCGTCGGCGGAGTTTCCGGAAGGGGTGCGGGTGGAGTCACCAGTCGGTGCGGGAGTAGTGGAGGCAAGCGGTACGACGCTCAGAGTGCTACTGGACAATGGGGAGACGTGGGAGGGGCCTGCAAGCCAGGCGCGGCTGGGGCGCTAGGGCCAGGGGTCCGGGCGCGGATGGTGGACCGTGGCAGGTCGTTCCACCACCCGCACCTCCTGAAGGTAGGCCAGCCGCGTATGGCAGGATCCGCGACAGGCCGTGTGCAATCGGTGCCTTCGCTTATGGGGCGAGGCCACCCGGCTTATCCACGAGTGGGTATACGCCGGGCCAGGCGAGGGTGTCAACACTCCATCCGGACATTGTGTACAAAATTTGACACCGCTAGGAGGCGACGCCTCGGCGCCGAGACAGGAGCGGGTTCGGGTCCGGGGGCGAGGACCTGGAGTGGGGCGAGATCAGGCTCTGCGGGCGACAGGCACGCGAGCCGGGAGCGTGTTTGACGTGACGATTGTGCGGCGGACGGGCGCGGGTTCGCGGCAGGCCTCTAGAAAAGCGGCGTCAACGACATCGAGCAGGCCGCGCTTCCGGGCTTCCTGGCGTACGAATGCAACGGTGCTGGAGATGGTGGCATCGAAGCCCGTCCACTCCTCACAGCGGACGACGCGCAGGTGGCGGGAGGAGTCGTTCCACTCAATGACCATACGGGCATGTGACCCGGGCCCGGCGCTGACGCGAGTGTAGCCGCCGAGGTACTCGTTGGTGAGGTGGAGCCCGCGGGCAGATGGCTCAACCTCGCTGCGCTGAAGGCCTTCCCAGAGAGAGCTGAGGGAAAGGAGAAGGCGGAAGGCCACATCGTTCATGTCAGCGCGCACAGGAGAACCTCCGAAGCGGGGCAGAAAAATCAAACGGGAATACCAGACAAGGCGCATTCTACGCTATGTCACGGGCGCTGATGCAACGCTGAATACTTCCAGCGGGGTTCCGTGGCTTTCGTGCGGAGAGTTCCTGGGAATCAACAGAATTCGACGTTTATTAACAGGAACTGTCTTGACACCCGGCGTCCACTTGGGCTTCCATATACCGGCTGGTCGGTAACTGACCAGCAGAAGCGGGAGGTTGCCTGAATGAGCAGGCTCCGAACGCTCCTAGTGCTTGGTGCGCTCGCAGCGGTAGCGGTTGTGTCGTCCGCCGCTCCGATGCTCGCCATTAAGTGGTAGGAGCAACCTAAAAGGGGAAGCGGGCGAAAGCCCGCTTTCTCTATGCCCTCGACGTGGTGCGATCACCGGCGGCGAGGCCAAGGTGGAGTTCGAGGATTTCGGCATCGATGAGGCGCCCAACGAGGCGGGCACGGGTCAGTGCCGCATCGGGGGAGAGGCCGGCGTCGACGGCGGCCTGGGAGAGGAGTATGAGGCGGAGGTCGCGGTACTGCTCAAGGCGGGTGCGGACCGATTCTTCGCGGGTAGCCATTCGCCAGAGTTCCGACATGAGGCCGGGGTGAAGCCAGCCATCCTGGCTGGCGGCGTAACGCCGTGCGGCGGCCATCGGATCGCCATTTTCGGCTACAACGAGCGCAGCTGCCTCGACACCGTCTTCGGCGGATTCGAGGGCGCCATCTATCACGGCGTGGAAGAGGTCCAGCTTGGTCGGAAAGTGCGCGTAGACAGCGCCCTTCGAGAAACCCGCGGAAGCGGCGAGTTCATCGAGGGAGGTCGATTCGTATCCAAGACGCGCGAAATACGTGGCAGCCGCTTCGATGAGCGCTGCGCGTGTCCTAGCCCGCCGCTCTTCCTGTCGCATCGCTCCCTTTCACATGGGCAGGGAGATACAACGGCGGATTCGCGCCGTGTGTTTCTTCCCGCCATTTGGGGAAGAGCGCTTCGAAGGCCTCGACAACCTTTGGATCGAACTGCTCTCCCGCACAGCGTAGTATCTCCGCAAATGCGGCGTCTGGCGACTGGCCCTTTCGGTACGGCCTATCGCTGATGATGGCGTCGTATGAGTCGCAGAGGGCGAAAATGCGAGCGCCGAGGGGGATGTCTTCGGCCTTGAGGCGCCGGGGATATCCGCCACCGTCCCACCGCTCGTGGTGAGCGAGGACGATCCGAGCGGCCGGCCGGAGGTAGGGGACCTGGGCGAGGATCCGGTACCCGAGTGCGGGGTGGCGCCGCATAAAGGTCCATTCCTCCTCGGTGAGGGCCGCGGGCTTGAGGAGGATTGCATCGGGAACACCGATCTTGCCGACGTCATGCATCAGGGCTCCCCGGTAGATCATGGCGAGTTCGTCGTCGTCCTTCATACCGAGCATCTTGGCGACATCGACGGAGTGGTAGGCGACGCGGCTGGAGTGCCCACGGGTTTCCTGATCGCGCATGTCCAGCGCTGCGACGAGGGACTCAAGGGTCCCCTGGTAGGCATCCTGGAGCTGTGAGGACATGTCGCGGATCTCGACGTATGCGTGTTCGAGCTGGTCGTTGGATTTCTCAAGACGCAGGACGTTTTCGCGGGTGCGGTCGACGAACTGCTTCATCGTGTAGCGGCTTAGGAGGAGGGGCGTCGCGAAGACGAGGAGGCCGGCGACGCCGAGACGGTCATAGGCGAGAGCGAGACCACCACCGACAACACCGAGGGCGAGGTGATGGGGGAAGAGCCAGGCGAAGTTCTCGCGGTAGTTCGAACCGATGCTGCGCCCGGAGGTGAGCGACATGACCACGGAGACGGCGGAGGCGGTCACGGCGAAAACGACGGTCCCGGCGACACCGCCGGTGATCAGGGCGAGAATGGCGTTGCCTGTGTCATGAAGGATCTGGGTCGCGAGGATCCCCGCGGAGGCGACAAAGGCGGCAACGTTGAGCTGGCCAAAGTTGAACGCGAGCTTCCGGAAGCTGCGCTCCGACGTGCGTCCACTCAGGGCGACGGCGGTTGCGGCCAGCGCTCCGCCCGGTGCGCCGAACAGGACCACGCCGACGACGATGCCGACGAAACCGACCGAGACGCTGCCATCGAAATAGAGGCGAACGGCGAGGTACTCAGCGAGCGCACAGAGGATAACGAGGGCCCCGAGTCCGAGGACGTCGTCGGGCGCTTCGAGGAGGAAGGCCCCGCCGAACGCAAGCAGTCCAAGCGCGGAGACCGCGAGGACGAAGCGATCGGAGGGGGAACGAAGGACGTTCAACGCTTTCATCGCACTTCTACAGTTCGACCGTACGCTGCCGAATCACAGGGGTGAAAGGCGGGGATTCGGGAGGTTAGGAGTGAGAAATCTCACGGGTGACCGAAAGTGACAGGACAGGAGAGGAAAAGCCGCGCTGGTTTGGAACGTAGTCGTGCAGCGGAATCGTGAATCCGCCGGGCGGCACTCCTGCCACGACCCGGCATTGGGTGACGAAGGTTACAGATCGGTGATAGGGGAGATTGGGAAGAGCGCCCGCGCCGGGCGCGGCGGTGCGTTAGGCTGAGGCGAGTTCGAAGGGGTCGGAGGTACCGGGTTGGAGAGCTACAAGATCCAGCTGTTCCTGCACATCGCGTTCGTGATTGCGGCGATGGGGACTGCGTTCACGTTCCCGTTCATCCAGGCTGCCGGGGAGCGGGCTGGTGTGATCCACACGCGGTTCGCGCTGGAGCTAATCGACCGGCTGACCAGGCTCGTGGTGCGCCCGGGTGCGGTGCTTGCGGCACTCTTCGGCGCGGGGCTGATCTTTGATGACGTGACGGGCTACACGGACGAATTCCCGGCGTGGCTCATGGCAGCGATTACCTGGTTCGCGGTGCTCGTGTTGATCGGCGAGGTTGTGCAGGCGCGAGCCGTGAAGGCGGGCCTTGCCTCGCTCGCAGGGCAGGGCGATGGGAAATCGCTGCCTGCGGACTACATGGCGATTAGCAAACGGCTACAGATAGCCGGTGGAGTGATCGCGCTGTCGATCATCGGGATTCTCTTCCTGATGGTATGGAAGCCGGGTGCGTAGGCGCTTCTAGAGCGTTGTAGGCACCAGCGAGCCGGTGGCAGGGCCGCGGGCACCAGCGAAATCGAAGCCGAGGACGGCGAGTAGCGCTCGCAGGCCGGCCTGTTCGGCCTGGGCCGCAGCTCCGGCGAGGACGCGGGTGGCGGCGGCATCAAGGACTGCGATTGCTGCAGGCGTGTCGAAGTCGTCGTCGATGGCTTCGCGGAATTCGCGCTCCAATGGACCGGGGGCGGCGCCTTGGAGCGCGCCCGACTCAGCGGATGCCGCAGCTTTCAGGCGCTCGTAACAGTCGGCGAGGGCGATGAGGTCGCCGTCGTGGTAGTTGGCATCGGCGCGGTAGTGCTGGCTGAGCAGGTAGAGGCGAAGGTGGGCTGGCTCGTGGACGGCCATGAGGTTGCGGGCGAGGACAAGGTTACCGAGGGACTTGCTCATCTTCACGCCATCGAGCTGGAGCATCCCGTTGTGCATCCACCAACCGGAGAATGGTTCGAGGCCGGTGACGGACTCGCTCTGCGCAATCTCGTTTTCGTGGTGCGGAAAAATGAGATCGTGGCCGCCGCCGTGGATATCGATCTGGTCGCCGAGGAGCGCCATGGACATCGCGGTGCACTCGATGCTCCAGCCGGGCCGTCCTGGGCCCCACGGGCTCGGCCAGGTGGGCTCGTCGGGTTCGGTCTGCTGCCAGAGAAGGAAGTCGAGCGGGCCGCGCTTCTTGTGTTCGCGCTTGGACTCGGGGTTCTCGCGGAGGGCGAGTTCGTTGATCGTTACTCCGGTGAGTTTGCCGTACCCCGGAAAGGTCGCGGCTTCGAAGAACACGTCGCCTTCGACAACATAGGCGCGGCCAACGGTGATCATGCGCTCGATCTTTTCGAGCATCTCAGGGATGTAGCTTGTTGCGAAAGGGTAGGCCGTTGGGCGGAGGACGTTGAGGCGGTCGAGATCGGCGCGGAAGATGGCGTCATTCTCGTCGCGGATCTCCGGGATTGGGCGACCGCCCTGGCGCCGGGAAACCATGATCATGTCGTCGTCGATGTCGGTGACGTTCTGGACGTAGCGGACGCGGAGACCCTGCCATTCGAAGTAGCGACGAAGGGTGTCGAACTGGACGTAGGAGAATGCGTGGCCGAGGTGGGTGACGTCGTACGGGGTGATGCCGCAGACGTAGATGCGGACCTCGCCGGGGGTGACCGGGGTGAAGGGCTGCTTTTCGCGGCCAAGTGAGTTGTAGAGACGGAGCGTCACGGCGCGGTCCCCCTTCGACCGCGAGATAGCGTAGCAGAGGAGCGGCGGTGGGAATGCAAGCAGGAGGCTTAACGCTCGGAAGCACACGGCCCCGCTACCATGGGGGTGTGCAGGATCGCCTACGACGAGCAGGACTACCAATCGCGGCGATCGCTGCTGGGGGACTGTACCTCGCATTGCTGGCCGGGACGGGCGAGCGGATCCTCCCGGCGGTGCTGGCGTTCGTGCTGTTCGGATGGGTTCGGGCCGAACTGGATGTGCTGGGGACGATCGAGGAGGGAGAGGGGCGCGGACCGTTGATCGGGCGCCCAGCGTTCCGAAGGCGCGCGACAGCGGTGATGTTCATGGGGCTGGGTACGATGCTGCTGCTGGGCGGCCTTCTGGCAGAGCACGTGTCGGTGGACGATGCGAGGGAGTGGATACGCGATCTCGGCGCGTGGGGCCCGATCCTGCTCATCGCTGTGCTCGCGGCGGCGATGGTTTTTTCGCCGATCCCGAACGTGCCGCTGTTTATCGCCGCCGGGCTCGTATGGGGGACGCCACTGGGAACCGTCTACAGCGTGATCGGGCAGATCATCGGCGCATCGTCCGCGTTCTGGATTTCGCGGGCACTTGGGCGCCGTCACCTTGCCCGGATCGTGGGGGAGATTCCGGCGGCGCGAATCGATCGGTTAAGCAAGCACCTTGGGACTCGGGTCGTGTTCTGGCTGCGAATGATCCCGTTCATCTCGTTCGACCTGACCTCGTACGCAGCCGGTCTTACCGCCATGCGCTACGGGCCGTTCATTCTCGCTGCGGCGTTAGGGTCGGTGATCCCGACGGCGGTGGTGGTGCATTTCGGGGAGGCACTGGACGGGTCGTGGGGCGCCCGATTCCTGAGCGGCGGGCTCCTGCTGGCAGCGATTGTGATCCCGACTGGCATCTGGGCGCTTCGGAATCGGTCGACAATGCCGCGGCGCGGGGAGTGGAAACGGGCATTCGAGGAGTTACTCGCTGGGCCGCGAGTGGAGCCAGGCCCGGATGTAAACAATGCGTAATTTTTGTTGCCTTGAGGCCTTTCGAATCCGTCACAAATTGTCGTAAAAGCGGTAACTGGGTTACGGTGCCCAAGTTCCACATTACTGAGACAAGGTCAGGCCTATATGCCGATGTCCCCCGAGCGACGCTGGGCAGCGAGAGTGTTTCTCGCAGCAGCGTTCGCGATACTCGTTGTTATGACGAGTGCAGCTTCGACCCGGCCGGCTACGGCGCAGACTCCGGAAAGCGCGATCGCGGCGCGGGCACTGGCAGATGTGGGGACATGGCAAGGCGACTGCTGGCCGTGGGTTCGGCAGGTCGTACTCGAGGCGACAGGGAAGTCGATGGGGTTCGGGTACCGAAGTGGGTACTTCCAGGGCGGTGCGGTCGAGGTGGCGCTGGAAGAGGCGCGGGCGGGGGATGTGATCCAGATCTCGGACAACTCCAATTCGGACCCGGGCGCGAGCTATCCGGGCTTGCACACGGCGATCATTCTCGAAAACCTGGGTGGCGGCGTGTTTAACGCGGTCGATTCGAACCAGAATTGGGACGGCGTGGTGAACCTGCGGCCGGGGTACAACCCTTACGCGAAGGCAGCGGTCTACGGTCTGAGTGTTCATATTTACCGATTCGAGGCATCGGCCGACGTGCCGGACGATGGGGCACGCGGGGCTGGCGACTCTCCGTCGGTGCCGATCGGGAGTGTCGAAGCACGGGTGACGACGGATGACGGTGGCTGCCTGCGACTGCGTTCGGCTGCGACACTGAACAGCGTCGAGCTGAGCTGCCTCGCCGCGGGCTCCCGCGTGTGGATCACGGGGACGGCAATCGAGGCGGATGGATACGCGTGGGTTCCAGTCACGACGTTCGCGGGTTCGGGGTGGATGGCGCAGCAGTACCTGATGCCGGACGGGACTGAGAGTCCGGACCTCGCTGCGGGCACGCCGACGGCTGAGCCGACGGTGCCCGAGGTCCCGGCGACTGCGACGCCGCCCGCCGCCGCGGCGACGCCCGAGGCACCGACATACAAGTATCGCGTGGGAGTTGCTGGGGTTGCGGTGAACGGGGAATCACCCGAGTAGACGGCCTTCCCCCGGCATGACACGTTGTCGCGCTCGATACGCCTGACCCCTGACGCCCGTGCGCCATACAGTGGATGCACGGATGAAGACGCAGCGGGTAGCAGGATGAGCGGAAGCTGGGGCGCTAACAGCGCGGGGTTCGGGCTGCGGCCCGGGCAGGCGAAGGCGCTGCAGGCGTGGGGGGAGGCACTCGACAGCGGAAGGACATCCGAACTGGTCGTGGTGCCGGTTGGCTATGGGAAGACAGTCATCGGGGTAGGGTCGTTCGCGGTGGCGCGGGAGCGAGTGCGCGCGGAGGCGTGCCTGTATCTGACGCCGACGGACGTGCTCCGTACTCAGGTTTATGGAGGCGTCGAGCGGGCGCTCGGAATGTTGGATTCGTCGATCGGGGTGCGGAAGGCCCTGGCGGACAACGCCGCGCCGCAGCGGCTGACGCGCGCCAAGGCGGACTTCGTCGTGGCGACGTATCAGCAGGTGGTCGCGGCGCCGGGGATCTACCAGCGGATGTGCGAGTCGAAGCGCGTCCACCTTGTTTGCGACGAGGCGCACCACCTCGGTGAACGCGGGCGCTGGGCAGCTGTCGTGTCATCGCTCGGTGCGAAGTCGACGCTGTTGTTGAGCGCGACCCCCGTCAGGCTGGACCGGGACGCGATCGCGGGCGCGCGGTATGTGCCGGACACGGAGCTCGGGGGAGAGGTGATCGACCCGCTTATCTACGTGTCGATGCGGCAGGCGTGGAAGGAGGGGCGGATCCTCAAGCGGCTGGCGATGCAGATGAAGGATTACTCCGTTGAGCTTCGGGACGCGACGGGGGCGGTGCTGACGTTCACCGCATCGGAAATGGCGGAGCTGCCAGACTTCGACCAGCGGTGCGTGCGCGAGCAGCTGCGATGGAACGAGGACTACGTTGAGCCGCTGGTGCGCGAGTTCGCGCGGGCGCTGATTGCGAAGCAGAACGGAAAGCGGGGGACGCACCAGGGGTTGGTGTTCGCAGCTACGACCGAGCATGCGAACCATCTCTACCGGCTCTTCGGACGATGGCACTCGTCGTTGCGATGCGCCGTGGTCCACAGCGCCGATATCGGTGACGCCGAGAACGAGCGGCGGATGACGGAGTTCCACGCCGGGAGGTACGACGTGCTGATACAGGTGCGGAAGGCAAGCGAGGGTTTCGACGCGCCCGCGGTGAGCGTGCTTCTCAAGCTGGATGCGGTACATAGCAGGGAGCCGCTCATCCAGCAGCTCGGGCGGGGATTGCGCTACAACCACGGAGTCAGCGATCGGGAGAATGTCCTGCATGTGTTCATCGGGCGAGACCCGCGGCTGCAACCCTTGATCGAGCAGCTGGAGCGCGAGGCGCCGCCGGTGATCGAGCGGATGGGTGACAGCGGGCCTGTCGAGGGACGTGACGAGCTGCCGGAGGTCGAGTTCGAGGACGAGGAGGAGCGCACGGCGCCCGAGGTGGTGGATGTGGTGGAGGCGGGGGACGCGTACCTCGATCACACCGGGCGGTTCGTGGAGGGGCAGCAGATGACCATGTTCGGGGTGAAGGCGCCGCCTCCGCCGGAAGCGCTGCGGGCACCGTCATCAGCGGCAGTGGTGGTGGACATCGAAGAAGAGCTGCGAGAGGCGGTGGACTATTGCCGGAGCTGGACGAACCGAGCCGCGCGTGAGCGGGGACGGCGGTACGGGGGCGCCGAGAACGCGCATGCGGCGCTCAACGCTGAGTACGCGCGTGAGTCGGGGCGGCGGGGGACACTGGCGACGGCTGCGGAGTACCGGGAGAAGGGCGACTGGATGAAGCGGCGGTACCTCGCGTATCTCGGGTGATCGCGGCGGGGCCATATACTTCGCGCGTGAACCTGACCCGCTGGCTTCCGCAGGAACGGCTGGGCGTCGCGCTGTGCATCGTGGCTGGCATCACTGCAGTCGGGACCGCGGGGTACATGCTGATCGCGGACATGTCGTTCGTGGATGCGCTGTACCAGACGGTAACCACTCTGAGCACCGTCGGGTTCCGCGAACTGACGCCGTTCGGGACGGCGGAGAAGCTGTTCACCGTTGCACTGATCCTGGCCGGCGTTGGGGCAGTGCTCTACACGCTGACGCTGGTAATGCAGCAGGTGCTCGAAGGCGATGTCCGAAGCCGGTACTACAGGAGGCGCCAGCGCATGCGAATCGAGGAGCTCGAGAACCACTACATCCTGTGCGGCTTCGGGCGAGTTGGGCGTGAGATCGCGCGGGAACTGCACGAGCGCGGGGCGCCGTTCGTGATCATCGACCAGAGCGCGGCCGAGGTCGAGCACGCGATGGCGTTCGGCTATCTCGTGGTGGAAGGCGACGCGAGCGACGAGCTGACGCTGAACAAGGCGAACATCAGCCGGGCACGGAGCCTGCTCGCAGCGAGCGACAGCGACACGGGGAACACGTTCATCACGCTCACGGCGAAGTCGATGAACCCCGGCTGCTTCGTCGTGGCGCGGGTGGCGCACCCGTACAACGAGGAGAAGCTGCGGCTGGCGGGTGCGGACCGGGTGCTGTCGCTGTACACGCTTGGCGGGCGACGGATGGTGCTTTCAGCACTACAGCCGCTGGCGGCCGACTTCATGGACACGCTGGCCACGGGTCGGCATGGCGACCTGCTGCTCGCGGAGTTCGAAGTGACGGCGGTGAACGGGCTGGCGGGCCAGACGTGTGGAGAGATCGTGCGTTCGGCGCGAAACGCGACGATCCTGGGGATCCGTCACCGGACCGGCAGCGTGATCGTGGGGCCGAGCAGGGATGCCGAGTTGCACGACGGCGACATCGTGATCGTGCTGGCGGAGGAGAGTGAGATCGCGTCGCTTTCGGGTGCGGCAGGCACTTAGCGAGTGGCAACCGTGCTGGCGGCGGACGACGCGATGTTTCGCACTCACTCCTAGAGGCGCTGGGTGACGCCGCCATCGACGTGGAGGATTTGGCCGTTGATGTAGCCGGAGGCGTCGGAGGCGAGGAGGACGGCGAGAGCCGCGAGTTCTTCGGCGACACCGAAGCGGCGCATCGGGATGAAGCGTAAGAGGAGGTTGGCGCCGATCTCGTCGGGGCCGCGGCCGGGGGTGTAGTCCATCCAGCCGGTCGAGATGGCGTTCACGGTCACCCCGCGTTCGGCGGCCTCCTGGCTGACGGCGTAGACGAGGCCGTTCACCCCGGCTTTAGCGGTCGCATAGGCGGCGAGGTTGGGGAGCCCGCGCTCCCCGATGATGGAGGTGACGAAGAGCATCCGGCCGGGTTCGCCTTCCGGGAGTTCGCGCAGGAAGGAGCGCGCGGCGAAGAACGCGCCGTGGAGGTTGACGGCATGGACGCGCGCGAATTCGGAGTCGGTGGTCTTCTCGATCGGCTTCGCGAGCGGGAGGTCGGCGTTGTAGACGAGGATGTGCGGTGCGCCGAGTTCCTTCACGACCTGCCTGTAGGAGACGGTGACGTTCGTTGGGAGGGTGACGTCCCAGCCATGGCTGAGGGAGCGTCGGCCGAGCTTCTCGACCTCGCGGGCGATGCGCTTGGCCTCCATGATCTCGTCGCCATCGAGGGTGGCGGAGGCGACGGCGACGTCCGCACCGGCCTCGGCGAGGGCGAGGGCGATCGAGCGGCCGGAGGGGTTTCCGGTGCCAACGACGACGGCGCGCTTTCCGGTGAGGTCGAAGCCGGGATTGCGTTCCCAGTCGATCACAGGGCACCTCCGCCGATGGGGAACTCGGGCGCGAGGCCGGTGGGGGCGATACCACCGGCGAGCCCGCCACCATCGATGACGAACGACTCACCGGTTATGTAGCGGGAGGCATCGGAGGCGAGGAAGACGGCGAGCGGGCCGAGTTCCCATGCCTCGCCGATGCGGCGGGCGGTATTGAAGCGCCCACGGGCGGCCAGCGTCGCGCGTTCGTCGTCAGTCTCGGGAGGCTTCTGGGCGATGAACCCCGGGACGATGCAGTTCACGCGGATGTCTTCGCCAACCAGGGCGCCAGCGAACGACTTCGTAAGGGAGATGACGCCTGCCTTGGCGGCGGCGTAGGTGAACTCCATTGGATGGGCGCGGAGGGCGGTCCCCGAGGAGACGTTGATGATGGTGCCACCGCCCTCACGAGCGAGCATGTGCTTCACGGCGGCCCGAGAGCAGTAGAAGGCGCTGTAGAGGTTAACTTCGATGGTGTCGTGCCAGGCAGCGTCGTCGAGGTCCCACGGCTTGGAGCCTGAGGAGCGACGGTCACCGATGCCCGCGTTGTTGAGCATGATATCGAGGCGCCCGAAGCGGGCGACGGTTTGCTCGATCAGGGCGTCACAGGCGGCGCTCGACTGAACGTTCGTCGGGATCGCGAGGACCTCGCGCCCGGTTCGGGATGCGATCCAGGCGGAGGTGGCTTCGAGTTCGGAGACGGTACGGCTGGCGATGCAGACCTCCGCGCCCGCTTCGGCGAGTGAGAGGGCCATCTCGCGGCCGAGTCCACGGCTGCCGCCGGTGACGATCGCGACTCGGCGTGGTGGGCCGTTGAGGCTGAGTGATTCGAGGGTCATGCGTCGCTCCGGGTGGCGGGTGGGCGAATCATAGCGGGCGCGAGGCGCGCGCGGGGCTAGGCGACGCGGATGCCGGCGATGATGAGCGTCAGGGCGGCGACGGCGAATCGATAGGCGACAAAGGGGACGAAATCCCGTGTGCGAAGGTAGCGGAGGAGGCCATGTATCGCGGCGAAGCCAACGACCGCTGAGATGACGAACCCGACGGCAAGCATGTCCGCTTCGACGTCGTCGCCGGTGAGGTCGCTGAACTTGAGGATGGCCGCGCCGACGAAGGCGGGGGTACCGAGGAGGAAGGCGAAGCGGGCCGCGTCATCACGGGTGAAGTTGAGGAAGAGGGCTGTGCTCATGGTCGCGCCGGAGCGGGAGACGCCGGGGATGAGCGCGCACGCCTGCGCGACGCCGATGATGAGGGCATCGCGGAGGGTGATGGAGCCGATGGCGCGCTCCCGGCGAGACCTGCGGTCGGCGACCAGCATCACGAGTCCGACGGCTGCGAGGGTGATGGCGACCAGCCAGGCCTGGCGGACGTGTTCTTCGATCCAGTCGGCGAAGAGGAGTCCGACGATTGCGGCGGGGACGGATCCGGCGACGATGTAGAGCAGCAGAAGGGAGTCGGGGGCATAGGAGCGGACGTGAATACCCGAGGAGCCGAGGTCGCCAAGGAATGAGAACGCCATACGGTACCAGTCGCGCCAGAAGTATACGAGCAGGGCCACGAGAGTCCCGAGATGCAGACCGACATCGAAGGCGAGGCCCTGATCATCCCAGTTCAAGAGGCGCGGGACGAGAATGAGGTGGCCGGAGGAGGAGACCGGGAGGAACTCCGTGAGGCCCTGGACGATGCCAAGGACGATTGCGCGGAGAAGGTCATCCATCTGAACCGAGGGTACAGGTGGCAGTGGACTCGAGACAGGCTGGCTAACGGTGCGGTTTCGCGAGTTGCGCTAGGCTGAGCGAATGCTGCCGGGCCAGGACATGAGTGAAGCGCAGGCGCGAAAACTGGTGGCGGAGGCGCGCGCGGCGAAGATGGCAAGGGGGCGAACGGGGTATCCGCGCTGGTACCTTAAGCGCTGGCACTACCTGCCCGAGGGCTACCTTTCGAAGCGGAGCATCGCACGGTATGAGCGGGTGGTACGGTGGCTCTACAACGCCGGGCGCGAGCGACAGGTGCGGGAGGCCGTGGTGGACGCGCTGCGCCGGGATGGGCGGAGCCGAATCGTGGAGTTCGGATGCGGGCCGGGATTCCTGCTGACGGACGCAGCGAGGGAGCTGCGGCCCGAGACACTGGTGGGAGTCGACCTTTCGCCCTTTGCGCTCGAGGCGGCGGCGGGGCGCGTGGGAGCGGGAGCGACACTGATCCACGCGGATGCCCGGCACACGGAGCTCGACACGGGCCGGTACGATGCGGTGGTTGCGATGCACGTGTTCGGGCACGTGCCGCAGGTGGTCGCGGCGGGGCTCATGGCGGAGGCTGAGCGGCTGGTTCGCGATGGCGGCGGGCTCTATGTGGTCGACCATCGCTGGCACGCGGAAGCGCCATCGGATGGTTTCGAGGCGGTCGACACGAAGGCGCTGGCGCTCAGTTCGCAGCGACTACGGGTCAGTGTCCGGCCGTAGGGGTTCGAGGCTGGCGAGGTAGGCCTCGCCGCGTGGGGAGATGCGGTAGCCGGTACCAAGGCTCTCGGTGAGCCCAAGGTTCTTCAGCTTGCGGACGTCGAGCTTGAAGGCCGGGGTGTCCCGGCCAACGCTGGCGGCGAGGTCCGCGGCGCGGGTCGCCGGACGCTCGACGATGAGACGGAGGGTCTGTGTGGTCCAGGGGCCACTCGGACTGGCGCGGTCGAGGCGGTCCAGGCGGGTGCGAAGCATCGAGATCGTATCGGGGTCGAGGCCGGCATCCTCCCGGAGCCCGATGCGGGGGTCCGGGCCAGCATAGTGAACGCGGATCCGGAAGAGCGGGTAATCCGGGCGGCTGGCATTCGCGGCCTGGAGGTCGGCGAGGGATTCGAAGCCCGCGGCGTGGGCGTCACCTTCGGTGAGCGCGCCTGGATCGACCCGCTCCACAGCATCGATAGCGACGAGGCCGATTGCGGTGTGGAGCCGGGTGCCGGGCAGGACCGACGGGCGTTGCCAGCGGCGAAAGGCGAGGGTGACGTCGCCTGAGAGGATTCCGTCGAGGAAGCGCTGGCGGAACAGCATCAGGCGTCCGGGTGGAGCTCGGCGAGGAATTCGGAGACGGCGGCTTTGAACCGTGGGTCGCTAACCGCGGAGATATGCGTCTGGCCGGTGAGGACGACGCGACGGCAGTTCGTAATCGCGGAGGGGAGGAGCTTCGTGCCGGCACAGAAGCGGTCGCGCGTGCCGGATACCGAGAGGACGGGAACATCGATTTCGCTGAGGCGGGCGGCGGGCATCGGCTCCTGGCCGAAGAAGACCCCCTGGGCGAGGGCGCGCATGGCGAACGGGTTGTAGTGGCGCAGCCAGGATGTGACCGCGCTGGCACTTCGCTGGAGGTCGCGGTGTGGCCGGGGGGCGCCGGGGTGCTCTTCGTCAGGGCACTGGCGGCGGCCATCCACTTCCCACTGGACGCCCATGCCGCCGAGGATCGCGCCATCGAAACGAGCGGGGTAGTCGAGGAGGGTTTGCGTGCCGACGATGGCGCCCATCGAGTAGCCGAAGAGGGTGGCGCGCTCTACCCCAGCAGCGTCAAGGACGGCTGCGACATCTGCGGCCATGAGTGAGCGCGAGTAGGAGTCGCGCTGGCGCGGTTTCTCGCTGCGGCCGTGGCCGCGCTGGTCGAGCGCGATGACGCGGTGATTCGCGGCGAGGTGTTCGAACCAGCCGGAAGCGCGCCAGTGGGTGCGGAGGTTCGAGGTGTATCCGTGGAGGAGGACAATCGGCGGGCCTTCGCCTTCTTCCTCCCACCAGATGCGGACGCCACGGCTGACGGTATGGGGCATGCAGTGAGCGTACCAAGTTGCATGGCTTGCTTTCGACAAGCCCGCGCACTAGCGTGCTCGCGATGGATGAGGAGAACACACGGATCCGTACGCATTTGCAGGATCAGGCGGGCGCGCGAAGCGTGCCTGAACTGGTCGAGCGTGTGCGTGAGGGCATTTCGGACCTCCTTACCGCGGCGCGAGCCGTGCCCGAAGCGCGTTTGGACACACCCCTGGCACCCGGCGAGTGGAGCGCGGCGGAATGCATCCGGCATGCGGCAGGGAACAACATTGAGGATGCGCGCTGGATCCTCCACGCGGCGTGGATGGGGTATGGGCCCGCCGACCCGCCGGGCGCGGTCCCGGAGGACCGGGAGTCGCTGCTCGCGAAGATGGATGAGGCGATGGAGTCGCTGTACGTGCACGTTCTCGAGGCAGCGCCGGATGGGAACCTCGAGTTCACGTGGGCGCATCCGATGTTCGGGGAACTGAACTGGCGCGAGTGGTTGCTGTTCCTGCGGATCCATTCGAAAGACCACGCACGCCAACTGACGCCGGAGGCAGCCGGAAGTTGAAGGTAGAGCTGGCGCTCCCTCCCGCGGGACGGGGGGAACCGGCGGCGCTCGCGCGACGAGCGGAGGCACTGGGCTATTCGCGCGTCACCGCGACAGAGACGGCGCACGACCCGTTCCTCCCCCTCGGGTTGGCTGCAGCGGTGACCGAGCGGATCGAACTGGCGACATCGATCGCTGTCGCGTTCCCACGAAGCCCAATGGTGACCGCGCAGACCGCATGGGATCTGCAGGAGTTGAGTGGCGGCCGATTCCAACTCGGCCTTGGGACGCAGGTGAAGGGGCAGATCGAGCGGCGCTACGGGATCCGGTGGACTGACCCGGCGCCCCGGATGCGCGAATACATCCTCGCACTGCGGGCTACCTGGCAATCATGGCAGGCGGGCGGGACGCGCCTGAACTTCACGGGCGACGAGTACCAGCTCACGTTGATGACGCCGGAGTACTCGCCCGGGGTGAGCAGCTACCCCTCGCCGCCGGTGCTGATCGCGGGGTCCGGGCCGGCGATGGTGCGGACAGCGGGCGAGGTCGCGGATGGACTGCGGCTGCCGGCATTCACGTCGCTGCGCTACGCAAAGGAGAGCGTCGTCCCCTTGCTGCGCCGAGCGATGGAGGGGGGGGGCAGGAAGGGCGTGGCGTTCGATCTGTGCGCCCAGCCGTGGCTGGCGATGGGGACGAAGGAGCAGGTCGCCCGGCAGTTTGAAGGGTACCGGAGGGCGGTCGCGCTGCACGGTGGCGCAAAGACATACCGGGCCGTGTGGGATGCACACGGGTGGGGGGAGGTGGCAGGGAGGCTGTACGACCTCGCGACGCGGCAGGAGTGGGCGGCGATGCCCCGGCTGGTGAGCGATGAGATGGTCGACGCGTTCGTTGTGCATGGGACGCCGGACGAGGTTGCGGCGCAGTTGCGGGAGGGCTGGGGCCAGGTCGCCTCGGCCGTCGGGTTCCCGGTGCCCGACGAGGTGGGGACGGACGACGAGACGGTGGCGCGTTGTGTCTCGTTGCTCGCCGGATAGAACAGAACGCCTGTTCCACGCGGAGGGGAAACGGTAGGATAAGGGCCAATGCGCGTTATCCATTTCGCGGACCTGCACATCGGCGTGGAGATGTATGGACGCCCGCTCCCGGAGAAGGGGTG
>JBPPMX010000298.1:0-18067 GCA_051306275.1 Tepidiformaceae bacterium | reverse complement strand
CGCCTCCGGCACAAGGAACGCCCGCGCCACCTCCGGCGTCGTCAGCCCGCCGAGCAGCCGCAGTGTCAGCGCGACCCGCGCCTCCATCGATAGCACCGGGTGGCACGCCGTGAAGATCAGGCGCAACAAGTCATCCCCAAAGTCGTCGTCGAGCGCTTCATCGACCGCGTCAGTCTCATCCGCCGTAGCGTCCTCCATTGCGCGTCCGACCTCCGCCAGTTTCCCCTCAAGCACCTTCTCGCGCCGAAGCCTGTCGATCGCGCGGTGCTTCGCAGTCGCCATCAGCCAGGCGCCCGGGTTCACGGGTACTCCTGCCTCGGGCCAACGCTCCAGGGCCACCATAAGCGCGTCCTGCGCCAGGTCCTCGGCCAGCCCGACATCTCGAACCATCCGCGCCAGGCCAGCGATCAAACGCGGCGACTCAATCCGCCACACCGCGTCGATCGCCTGGTGCGTGGCCTGTTTGCTCACGCGCCCTCGCCCGGCGTGCCGAGACCCATCTCCCGCAACCGGTCAGCGGCGTCGCCAGTCCCGAAGTCGTCCATCTCATAGAGCTGACGGATTTCAATCTCGACTTCGCCGTTTCCGTCCTGCGGGGGCCACCGTCGCACCCATTCGATCGCCTCCTGCTTCGAGCGCGCCTGGATGATCGTGTACCCCGCGATCAGCTCCTTGGCCTCGGCGAACGGCCCGTCGATCACGGTTGGCTGTCCGCCCGAGAACTTCACCCGTGCGCCCTTGGAGCTCGGGTGAAGGCCGGCGCCGTCGAGTAGCGCGCCCGCGTTCGCCAGGTCCTCGTGGTACTTCGTCATTGCCTCGATCAGCGCCTCGTCTGGGACCGGGCTCAGTTCAGCCTCGGTCTCTGCGTCAGCCTTTCTGATAATCATGAACCGCATATCGTCGTCTCCCTGGGGCAGGGCCGTGCGCCCTGCGCGCGACCGCTCGTCGTTCGGTGGCTCAGGCCTTCGGGAACTGTTCCTCGATCTTCGCCCGGAGACGATCTTCCTGCTCCCGCAGCTCCGGCGTGAACACGTCGCCGAAGTCTTCCGCTTCAAAGATCCGCCGGATTTCGACGTCCGACTCACCGGGCATCGGGTTCGGGCAGCGCTTCAGCCATTCGATGGCATGCTCCATCGAATCCACTTGCCATATCCAGTATCCGGCGATCAGCTCCTTCGTCTCTGCGAACGGCCCGTCCGTGACCGTCCGTTGATCGCCCGAAAACCGCATCCGCACGCCCTTCGAGCTCGGATGAAGTCCGTCGCCGTCGATCATGACCCCCGCGTTGACCAGCTCCTCGTTGTACTTGCCCATCTCCGCGAACTCCTCCTCGGTGGGCATGATCCCCGCCTCGCTTTCGGCGGTTGCCTTGATGATGACCATGACTCGCATTTCGGTGACTCCTTGCATTTTCCGGGTGAGTTCGTGGCCTCTCGACCGCTCGCTCACACGCTTCTACTAACACATCGAACGGCCCGGTCCCTGATCGACACGATCGTCAGCCCATTTTCGAAGATTTGTCGGATTCACGGGCAGCCCAAGTATTAGTTGACAGTGCAATCACTTTCATCGACAATGGGGCTACAAAAAGTAAGTCCCGCTCCTCCGGGATACACCACAGGAAACAGCGACAATGATCCAGCAAACACCCACATCATCAGGAGTGCCCGCCATCGAACTCGGCCTCTACACCTTCGCAGACGTCACGGATACCTCACCGCAATCGGCGGCCCGCCGGCTCAGCCAGCTCCTCGAGCAGGCCGAGCTTGCTGAGCAGGTCGGTCTTGACGTCTTCGGCGTCGGCGAACATCACCGCGCCGACTACGCGAGCTCGTCACCCCCGGTCATCCTCGCGGCCATAGCAGCCCGCACAAAGCGCATTCGCCTGACAAGCGCGGTCACCGTCCTTAGCTCCGACGACCCGGTCCGCGTTTTCCAGCAGTTCGCAACTGTCGACCTCCTCTCCGGCGGCCGGGCGGAGGTCATGGCCGGCCGTGGCTCGTTCACCGAGTCCTTCCCGCTCTTCGGGTACGACCTCTCCGCATACGACGCCCTCTTCGCCGAGAAGCTGGACCTCCTCCTCAAGCTCCGCGACTCCGAGCGCATCACCTGGGAAGGCAAGCTTCGCCCATCTATCGACGATCGCGGAGTTTACCCGCGCCCGCTCCAGGACCCGCTCCCCGTCTGGATTGCGGTCGGTGGCAGCCCGAACTCCGTCTACCGCGCCGGGGCCCTCGGCGTCCCGCTCGCTCTCGCCATCATCGGCGGCGCCCCGGATCGCTTCGCCGGCATCATCGACCTCTACCGCGACGCCTACCTCGGCGCGGGACACGATCCCGCGAAGCTGCAAATCGGCATCAACTCTCCCGGCCTGATCGCCGATACCGCCGAAGCCGCCGCCGAGGCAGCCTACCCTGGCTACGCTGCCAGCATGACTCGCATTGGCAAGGAGCGCGGCTGGTCACCCATGACCCGCCACCAGTTCGATGCCCTCCGCTCTCCCGCCGGATCCCTCCTCGTGGGGAGTCCCGACGAAGTCGCCGCGAAGATCCTCTACGAGCACAGCCTCTTCGGCCACACCCGCTTCCTCATGCAGATGGACATCGGTGGCGTCTCGCACGAGGCTCTGCTCCGTTCGATCGAACTGCTCGGGACGAAGGTTGCCCCCGCCGTCAGCGCTGCCCTCGCGGCGGACCCGTTGCCCGCGCAATAACGGCCCCCGGTACGAACCGGGTCGTCTCCGTTGCCCAATCACCCCCCGAACCCTATCCTTCGCGGTAGTTTGACTGGGGAGTTGGGCCGTGAGTCTTCGCCGTTTCGCCGTGGTCTTTGCCATAACTGGTGCGCTTGCCCTCAGCGCGTGCGGCGGGGGTGGCGATGACGAGGACGATGCTACCGCCACTCCTGCCGCGACAGCGACCCCCGAGATACTCACGCCCCTCCAGATCGTCGAGAAGCTGGAGCCGTCGGTCGTGCACATCGTTGCGAACTACCCCGAGGGCGTCGGCGGTGGAAGCGGCATCGTCTGGGGCGATAGCTCTCACGTCCTCACCAATGCGCATGTCGTCCTCGGCGCCGGCTCCATCAAAGTCGTAGACCCGGAGAGCAGGCGCGAAGTCCCCGCCACGGTCGTGGCCCTCAGCCAGTGCGATGACGTCGCCCTCCTCAAAGTCGAGCGTGGCTCGTTCGTGCCCGCAACGATCGGCGATTCAGATGACGTCTCTGCCGGCGAAGAGGTCGTCGCCCTCGGGTTCCCGAGTACCTTCGCTGACCCAGCGGCAGACTCCCTCACCGTCACCCGGGGCATCGTCAGCAAGACCGGCGACCAGTACGACGGCCTCCAGGACCTCATCCAGACGGACGCGGCCATCAACCCGGGGAACAGCGGTGGCCCGCTCGTGAACCTCCGCGGCGAGGTAATCGGAATGAACACCCTCAGCTCGCGCTCCCGCCAGAACATCAACTACGCCATCGCCATGAACGAGGCGAAGTTCGTTGCCGACAAGCTCGCCAACGGCGAAAACCTCAACCACCTCGGCGCCCGCCTCCAGCAGAACTACCCGGGGCTCGACGGTGAGCTCGGTGTCTACCTCGCCTATATCGACGGCATCGTCGTCACCGGGATCGACGCTGGTAGCCCCGCCGACGAGGCGGGCCTCGTTTACACCGACCTCATCTACTCGCTTGATAGCATCGCCGTCGACTCCGTGGGTGATATCTGCGACATCCTGCGCTCCCGGGACTCCGGCGATACCCTCCGCGTCGACATCACCCGCACCTACAACGATGCGTCCTACGAAGACCTCTACGCCACCGTGACGCTCGACTGACCGGGCCCGGTTCGAATCTGGGGCTGACGCCGCGCGTTCACACGCGCATAATCTCGCCCCATGACAGCTACCGCGACCGCTCCGGCCACTGAGCCGGGTGTCCTCACCGGCGTCCGCGTCCTCGAACTCACCCACGAAGCGGGCCAGTACGCTGGCAAGCTTCTCGCGAACCTCGGCGCCGACGTCATTAAGATCGAACCCCTTGCCGGCGACGAAGTCCGCCATCGCCCCCCGTTTGCGCTCGAACAGCCTGGTGTCGAGCGGAGCCTCCTCTGGTGGCAGCTCAACAGCGGCAAGCGCTCCGTCGCGCTGGACGTCCACACTGCCGACGGTCGCGCGGTCCTTGCCCGCCTCATCGCGACCGCTAACGTCGTCCTCTGCTCGGGCTCACCGCGTGACCTCGAAGCGCTCGGCGCGCCCTTCGCCGAAGCGCGCGCTGCCAACCCCGATCTGATCGTCGCTACCATCACCCCCTACGGCTGGATCGGCCCGAAGCGGGATTGTCCCGGCACCGACGTCACCGCCCAGGCAGCCGGCGGGATCATGTCGATCGCGGGCTTCCCGGACGAGCCCCCCATGTATATCGGCGGCTCCCTCACCGCCCATGAAACCTCTATCCATGCCGCCGTCGGAGTGATCATGTCCATCTGGGGCCTCCGCAACGGCATGACCGGCCAGCACGTCGATGTATCAATGCAGCAGACCCACGCCGCCACGCTCCAGCCAGACGTCCTCTTCTGGCCCTACAAGAAAGAGGTCCGCCGCCAGAAAGACTGGTTCGCGAACCCCTTCACCTGGCCGCTGCAGGCACTCGACGGCTACGTCAGCATCACCATCCTCCCCCAGCGCATGGCCGACATCGGCAAGTGGCTTGACCGTCACGGAATGGCCGATGACCTCACCGATCCCAGGTACCTCGATGTCCCCACCTACCAGGCCTCCACCCCCCACGTTTTCGAGGTGGTGAAGGCGTTCGCCGCTACCCAGACCATGGACCAACTCGCCGACGAAGGGCAGCACGCGGGTGCGCTCGTCTTCCCTGTCCTCGATGCATCCGGCGTCGTCCACGACAAGCAGTTCGTCGCTCGCGACTGGTTCGTCGACGTGGAGCAACGCGCGATCGGCGCGAAGGCGAAGCACCCCGGCGCCCCCTTCCGCCTCGCCCACGCCGGCTGGCGCCTCGACACCGGGGCGCCGTTCCTCGGGGAACATACCCGCGAAGTGCTCACCGAACTCGACCTCGGCCTTAACGAACAGATAGCGCTCGCGGGCGCGGGAGTAATCGCATGACTGAGGGACTCTTCTCCGGCCTTCGCGTAATGGAGTTCGCCTGGTACGGCGCCGGCCCAATCGGCCTCAAGTGGATGGCAGACCTCGGCGCCGACGTGATCCGCGTCGAAAATTTGACCCGCCCCGACGGTCTCCGCTTCGGTCAGCCGCGCCCGCTCGATAGCGACCCCACCGACCCCAACATCAGCGGCTACTACAACAACTTCAACAGCTCCAAGCGCGGCATCACCCTGGAAATGGGCCACCCCGACGGCCAATCCGTCGCGCGTCGCCTGATCGCCTCCGCCGACATGGTCGTCGAAAACTTCCGCCCCGGCCTCATGGAGCGCTGGGGGCTCGACTACGAATCCCTCGCCAAAGAGCACCCCGGCCTCATCTACGTCTCTATGCCCGCCGTCGCCTCCACCGGCCCCCGGTCGTACTACGCCGGGTTCGGTACCGGCATCAAGATGATCTCCGGCCTCACCATGCTCACTGGCTTCCCCGGACGGCATCCCATCGGGCCGCCGCAGGCCTTCCCCGACTACTGCATCAACTGCGGGCACGGCGCCACCGCCATGACTGCAGCGCTCCTCTATCGCAAGGCAACTGGCAAAGGCCAGTACGTCGAAGTCGCCCAGTCCGAAAGCACCGCCGCCGTCACGGACTCGGCCATCCTCCAGTACACCGTGAACGGCACCGTCCCGAAGCAGCTCGGCAACCGCCATCCGATCTACGCGCCCCAGGGCATCTACCGGGCCGCGGGTGACGAACAGTGGCTTGCCGTCTGCGCCACCAACCAGCACGAGTGGGAAGCGCTCGCCAGGGCCGCAGGTCATCCGGAATGGGTCGACTCCGCGGAGTTCGGCACGCTTCCGGCCCGCCGTCGCAACCACGATCTCCTCGATGAGGCCTTCGGAGCGTGGCTCGCCACCGTTCCCGGCCGCGAGGCCGAGCGGATCCTCGTCGAAGCCGGTGTCCCAGCCGCGATCATGCAGGTCAACCGTGACCTGATCGAGGACCCCCATCTCATCGCCCGCAACTACTACTGGACGCTCGACCACCCGGCGCTCGGCCCCACCGTCTACGACGGCGCCCCGTTCCTCCTCTCGGAGACGCCTGCGTTCGGCCAGCGTCCATCCCCCTGCCTCGGCGAACACAACTTCGAGGTCTACGAAGAAGCCGGCTTCACCGCCGAAGAGATCGGCGAACTCATGGGTTCCGGCGTCATCAGCGGCTGATGCGGGCATCGGCGGCAGACGCACGCTCGTCTGCCGCCCCGCGGGCTGTTGGAGCTAGTGCTGCCCGTCCCCATTCTTCCTCGCGGCTACCAGCCGTTGCGTCAGCTGCTGCGGCACGTCTCCGTAGTGGTCGAACTCGAGTTCGAACGCGCCGCGACCCTGCGTGATCGAACGCAGGTCGGCCGCATATCGCTGCACTTCGGCGAGCGGTACCTCGGCCTCCACCGTACTCACCCCGGCATCCGGGACGATCCCGTGGATCTTCGCGCGCTTCGTGTTCAGGTCGCTCACCACATCACCGGCGAAGTCGTCCGGGACGCGCACGCGAATCGTCATCACTGGCTCCAGCAACATCCCGCCCGCCGCCGCGACCGCCTCCTTCAGCGCCTGCGACGCTGCGAGCTTGAATGCCATCTCGCTCGAATCCACGGGGTGGTGCTTCCCGTCGAGCAGAATGACCTCGCAATCCGTGAGCTCCGCGCCAGCGATGACGCCCTCCCGCGCAGTCTCATGGATCCCTTTCTCTACGGCCGGGATGAACTCCCTCGGGACCGCCCCGCCTACCACCTTCTCGGTGAACTTCAGCCCGCTTCCACGTGGCAGCGGGTTCACCTCGAGCGCGACCCGGCCGTACTGGCCGTGTCCGCCCGTCTGCTTCTTGTGGGTGTAGTCCGCCCTACCTGCCTTCGACACCGTCTCCCGGTACGGCACCGTTGGCACACTCAACTCGACCTCGACGTTGAACTTTCTCCGCAGCCGCTCGATGGTCACGTCGAGGTGCGCATCTCCGAGCCCCGACAGGATCATCTCGCCGGTCGTCTCATCCCGCGTGAGCCGCAGCCCGGGATCCTCTTCGACCAGCCGCTGCAGGCTCGGCCCAAGCTTGTCGACCGCTGCCTTCGAAGCCGGGTGCACGGCCATGCTATGTACCGGGTTCGGGAAGTGGATCGGCGCGAACTGGAACTGCTGCTCCTTCACGCAGAGCGTGTCCCCCGTCGCCGTGTGCGCCAGTTTCGCCACCACCCCGATATCCCCCGCCGCGAGCTGCGGAACCGCCAGCTGCTCCTTCCCACGCTGTACCGACATCGTCCCCAGCCGCTCATCGACTCCACGTGTCGCGTTCCACAGGTGCGAATCCGACTTCACCGTCCCGCTGACGACCCGCAGATACGTCAGGCGCCCGACGTACGGGTCCGCTGCGGTCTTGAACACCTGCACCGCGATCGGCCCATTTGGGTCAGCCTGTACTTCTTCGCCGTCCGCCACGAACGGGTCGCGGTCGGCTGGTGACGGACCGCTGAACGCGATGTTGTGTAAGAGCTGTGGCACCCCCGAAAGCCGCGCCGCCGCCCCGCAGGTAACCGGGATGATCAGGCGGTGGTCGAGCCCTCCGTGCAGCACCTGGCGAAGCTCGTCCTCGCTCAACTCCTCATCGGCGAAGTATTTCTCCATCAGGGCCTCATCCGTCTCGACGATCACCTCGATCAGCTTCGCCCGCAGCTCCTCCGCGTGCGCCACCATCTCCTCCGGCACATCCTCCTCCGCGAAGTTCTCTCCCGTGTACGCCTTCATGTGCAACAGGTCGATCACCCCGCGAAACGACGACTGCGACCCCACCGGGATCTGGAGCGGCACCACCTTCGGCCCCCACTTCGCCTGCAACCGCTCCAGCACTGCCTCGAAGTCCGCGTTCTCCCGGTCCATCCGGTTCACATAAATCATCTTCGGCAGCCCCGCCTCGTCAGCGATCGCCGCCGCCCGGTCCGTCCCGACCTCCGGGCCCGCTACCGCGTCCACCACGATCAGCGCCATGTCCGCCGCCCGCGCTCCGCAGATCACCTCGGACACGAAGTCCGCGTACCCCGGCGTATCGATGAAGTTGATTTTCCGGCCGTCCCATTCAACCGGGACCACCGCCAGGTTCAGGCTGAACTTCCGCCGGTGTTCGTCCTCGTCGTAGTCGCTCACCGTGTTCTGCTCTTCGATCGTCCCCAACCGCGTCGTTCCGCTACTCAGAAACAGCGCCGCCTCTGCCAGCGTCGTCTTTCCCACGTTCCCATGTCCCATCAGGACCACGTTCCGGATCTCAGCAGTGTCATAGACTCTCATCGAAGCTACCCCTCTCTGCTATCGAATTCACCCGGTGTCGCGATTCTAACCACCCACCACAACCCTCTCAAGGACGACCCACACGTCCATTAACCTTGGTGTGCCTTTCCCAGCGGCCCCGCCGTACGGCGGCGTGAACCCGTCGACACCAAACGGGGTCCCGAGACTTGGGGTGCGCCCCGCCATTCCCGGTGCGCTAGCGGTCTTTCTGCCAGACCGAAATGTGCTCCGTGCTAGCGCTCGTGAACGGCTCACGGAGCCAGCTGCTCCAGCGCTCGGTCAGCGTCAAACCAGCGATGCGCGCCATCAGATCGAGTTCCGATGCCCAGACATAGCGATGGGGCGTGGAGAAGCTCTTTAGTTCGCCATCGATCACCCAGTAGTGGTGCGACCAGGCGATCTGGGCCGCGATGTCGTACTCCTCGAACCCGACGTGATCTGGTGTCGCCGTGAAGACCCGCCTGGTTTGCCCCGGTGGTATCTGCTGGAGTGCCGGGATGTAGTTCTCGATCACGAAGTGGCCGCCGGGCTCCAGGTGCCTTGCCGCGTTGCGGAACGCTTCGACCTGTTCCTCTTGTGTCGTCAGGTTGGTAATCGTGTTGCGCAGCAGGTATACGAGCGCATAGGTTTCGCCGGTGTCGGCGGTGGCGAAGTCGCCAATCGTAACGCCGACCGCATCGCCCCCGGGCTGCTGCCTGATACGCCCCGCCATGGCCTCGGACAGTTCGATCCCATGGACATGGATACCGCGACGGCTCAGCGGCACGCCAATCCGCCCTGTGCCGATCCCGAATTCGAGCGCGGGTCGGTCGCCGGCCAACCGCGCAAGGAAGTCGACCACAGGCTCAATGGCGGCGGGCTCGTGCAGTTCGGGCCAGAGCCGCGCGTATCGCCCCGCGATCCATTCATCGAAGTTGTTCTCAGGCATCGGCGACAGCATGCAGCGGAACTATCGCGTCAACAACGGCATCCACGGGCGATGGCCCCACCGCCTGTCACCTGTCACCTGTCACCTGTAACCTGAACCCTGGAGAGGTGCCCGAGTGGTTGAAGGGAACCGTCTTGAAAACGGTCGACGGTGAAAGCTGTCCGTGGGTTCGAATCCCACCCTCTCCGCCACCGAAAGCCTCGAGGACGAACACATGACCACCGACCGTAAGCCGCTCCCCGGCTGGGTTTCCGAGCACGTCAACGAATACATTTCCACGAACGGCGCGAAGGGCCACATCTGGCGTGGCGTCACCACCCTCCTCCTAACCACCACCGGCCGTAAGTCCGGTGAACCGCTCCTCCTCCCCCTGATCTACGGCCCTGCTGGCGATAGCTTCGTCATCGTCGCCTCGAAAGGTGGCGCTCCGGAACACCCCGCCTGGTATCTGAACCTCGTCGCCAACCCCGAGGTCGAAGTCCAGGTACTCGACCGCAAGTTCAAGGCACGGGCCCGCACGGCCACACCGGGAGAGAAACCCGCCCTCTGGGAGACCATGGCTGCCATCTGGCCCGCCTACAACGACTACCAGGCGAAGTCCTCCCGCGAAATCCCCGTCGTTATCCTCGATCCCATCGAGGCCTGATCGACCCCGAGCTAGTGCGGGTGGTGCCCGTTCGTCCTCACGCAGACGTGTCCCACCGGGTCCATCGGTGCGGTACAGAGCGGGCACGGCGGCCGGCCAGCCGCCACCACCTCGCTCACCTGCCGGCGTAGCTCCCACGCTCGCCGGTAATCGAGTTCGACCGAAACCAGCGTCGCGTCGTCATCGTCCTCGTCCGCCGAATCGCTCGCGTACACCACGAGCAGCGTGGTCTCGCGATTCAGTCCCAGCGAGAGCCGCGCTAGCCGCATCTCGATCGACGCCGAAAGCGGAAACGGTGGGTCCGGCTCTGCATCGTCCAGCGGGAGCCGCTCGTACCGGTACCCTTCGTCGCGAAGCACGGTCTCGATCGCCTCGCCGAGCGCGCTAAGCTGCTCCTTTTCGAGCCACAGGCGCGCCGCGTCGCCCGTGCGGTTCGCTGCCAGCACGCGGAAGCGCCGCTGCCCCGGCTCCCCGATCGCTTCCGCCGAAATATGTACGAGCTGCCCGAGGTTGTGGACCGTTCCCATGCGACGCCGATCCTACGGGAGGCCGCCCCTACCGTCGCGAGCGCACCCTAGTTCCGTGTTCTTGGGTCGAGCGCATCGCGCAGCCCATCGCCCAGGAACGTGAAGCACAGCGTAAGCGTCGCAATCGATATCGACGGCACGAGGATCGTCCACACGTTCGCCCGGTAGTACGTGTATCCCTCCAGGATCAACGTCCCCAGGCTCGCAGTCGGCGGCTGTAGCCCAAACCCGACCAGCGCCAGGATCGCCTCCGCATTAATCGCCAGCGGGATACCGAACGTCACCGCCACGATGACCGGCCCGAGCGTGTTCGGCAGCATGTGCACGAACACAATCCGCGGTGTCGTGGCGCCCATCGATCGCGCTGCCGTCACATAGTCCGACTCCCGCAGCGTCAGCATCTGCCCCCGGATCAGGCGTGCGATCGTCACCCAGCTCACCAGTGAGATCGCGACGATTACCTGCAGCAGCTGGCCTTCCAGCCCCGGTATCTGTGGGTCCCCCGTGCCAATGATTGGCCAGTCGCGCTGACTCAAAATCGAGCGCATCAGGATGATCGCGAGCAGGTCTGGGAACGCGTAGGTCACGTCCACGACGCGCATCAGGATGTTGTCCGTGAACCGTCCCCCGAGCGCCGCGCCCGCGCCCACCGCCACACCGATCGCAACCGCAACGAGCTGCGTTCCCAGGCCGATTCGCAGCGAGATCCGCATCCCTTCCCACGTCCGCGACCAGATGTCACGCCCTAGCTGGTCGGTACCGAGGAAATGATCGCTGTTCGGCGCCAGCTGGACTTCGCCCGCCCGTACGTTCTGCTCATGCGGTGGGTGCCGCTCGATTGCCGGGATCAGCGCGGTCGCAAGCGACATAATGATAAGGGCGGCGAGGATCACCCCGGCCGATACCGCCAGTCGGTTTCGTAGAAGCCGTTGCCACGCCTGGCCCCACAGGCCCCGCGGCTTTGTCCGGAAAACGAACTCTGGTTGCTCGATCACCGCCGCAGGTGTAGCCATCGCTAATACCTGATCCGCGGGTCCGCGACCGCGTACCCGATGTCGACCAGTAGATTCATGATCGCGATCGCGATGGCGTACAGCAGCGTCGTTCCCATGATCATCCCGTAGTCCCTCACCCCCACCGCATCAACGAACGCGGTCCCAATCCCTGGAATCGCGAAGAAGCGCTCGATCACGAATGAACCCGTGATCAGCCCCGCCAGGATCGGACCGAGGATTGTGAGCACCGGGATAAGCGCGTTCCGTACGGCGTGCCGGCGCAGTACCGTCGATTCGATCTGGCCCTTCGCTCGCGCTGTCCGGATGTAGTCCTGCCTCAGCACCTCGAGCATCGAAGCGCGCGTGATCCGGGCGATGAACGCCATCGGAAGGAGACCGAGCGCAACCACGGGCAACGTCATCTTCCGGTAGTTCCCGAACTCCCACCCCAGCACATCGAACCACCCCAGGCGCAGCGTAAACAGCAGAATCAGGAACACAGCGAACACGAAACTTGGTACCGCCGCCCCCACCGTCGCAATAAACACCCCGATGTAATCCGCCGGCTTATTCTGGTTAACTGCCGAAACAACGCCCAGCGTCAGCCCGCCCGCCACCGCAAACACAAACGCGCACAACCCGAGCTGCAACGTCGTCGGGTACCGCTCCTGGATGATCTCCGTTACCGGCCGATCCTGCTGGAATGACCTTCCCAGGTCGCCCTGCACGAGCCCGGTGATGAACGCCTGGTACTGCTCCCAAACCGAGCCATCGATGTTGTACTTCTCTTCGAGCGCCGCCATGGTCCGCGGGGGAAGCTCTTTCTCCCGGTCGAATGGCCCGCCCGGCACTGCGTGCATCAGGAGGAAGGTGATCGTCGCGATCGCCCAGATCAGGGGAATAAACCCGAGGAGGCGTCGCACGATATACCCGAACACTCAACCCTGCTTTCGTGGGGGTGGGGCCGCAGATTACTCCGCGACCCCACCTTGAACCTTCCTGCTACTTGCGGGAAGTCTACTTCAGGCTCCACTCCTCGATCGCCCAGTCCCCGGCGAGGACCCGGTTCTGAGACGTGTTGTGCTCCTTCGGACCGACCACGTCAGTGCTGACGAGGTACTGCTGCGTCTCGAAGTACATCGGGGCAGCGCCGCAGACCCTCTCGCTGATCAGCGTGTTGATCTCGAGGTACTGCTCGAAGCGTTCTTCGTTGTCCGTGTTGAAGATCGCGTCCTCGATCAGGCCGTCGATATCGTCATCGGAGCAGTTGTAGTGGTTCAGCCCGCCATCGGTGTCGAACAGCCCGATGATCCAGTTCTCCGGATCCGGGTAGTCCTGCGACCAGCCACCCGGGAACAGTTCGAACTGCTCCTCGGTGAAGCGCTTCGAGCGCGTCGGCGAATCCACGATCTCAATCGTGATGTCGATGTTCAGGATTTCCTTGAACTCAGCTTTCAAGAACTCCGCGACTGCCTTGTTCGAAGGGGTGTCGCGGATCAGGTAGTTCAGGTTCGGTGCGCCGGCGCCATCCGGGAACCCCGCCTTCGCAAGGCTCGCCTTCGCCTTCTCCGGGTCGTAGCCAATGGTGTCGCTGTAATCGACCTCATCCTCGTCGACCTGCAGCACCTCTGCCGGGATCCACGAGGTTGTCGGGATGAACGCGCCGCCGAGGACAACCTCCGTGATCGTCTCCCGGTCGATTGCCTGTGAGAGCGCAAGCCGGAAGTCGAGGTTGTCGAGCGGCTCCTTCTCCAGCTGGATCTCGAGAGCCGTGATACGGGCGGCCGGGCCACCAGTCAGCTCGTCCTTGAACTCAGTCTTGATCGTCGCGAAGTTCGCAACGTCCGCAAGCACAACATCGAGCTCGCCGCTGCGGAACGCGTTGTTGGCCTGGTCGTTCTGATCGATGTATTGCAGCGTTACCTTGTCCAGGTACGCGGTGTGCGGACCGGCATAGCTTTCGTTGCGCGCCAGCACCATGCTGTCGTTGGTCCTGTAGCTCTCAACGATGAACGGCCCGTTGAACACAAGCTCTTCCGGATCCGGCCACGCGTCGTCCGGGTTCGGCACGATGTGCGTCGGGACTGGCCACGTCATCCACAGCGAAAGCACCGCGGTGAACGAGGCCTGCGGATTCGTGAGCTCGATCTCGATCGTGTTCTCGTCGACCTCGCGAACGCCGACGGCGTCGCGGAGAGCATCCTTCTCGCTGTCACTCGCGTCAGTCGCGCTGTAATAGTCATCGCAGCCAACGAGGTTCGAGAGGATGTACTGGTACTCACCCGCGTTGTCCGGGTTGCACGTCCGGATGAACCCGGCGACGAAGTCCTTCGCCTTCAGGGGCTCACCGTCAGACCACTCCAGGTCATCCTGAATCTCAATCGTATACGTCTTGCCGTCGCTCGAAATCTCCGGCATGTCCGCCGCCATCAGCGGCTGCGGGACGTTCTTCACGTCCAGCGAGTAGAGCCCGCGGAACACCATGCCCTGCACGCCGATGTCCTGCGCGAAGCTTGAGTAGTGCGGGTCGAATGAGGCGTGTTCGAGATACTGGATTGTGATCTCGCCGCCTTCGTTGGAATCACCACCACCAGTCGTGGCCGTCGAAGTGGGGCTGTCCCCGCCATCGTCCGGAGCATCGTCATCGTCGTCTCCGCACGCCGCAGCGAACGCGGTCATTGCGAATAGGCCGACCGCTAGCAGCATCATACGCTTCCAGCGTGCCTGTGAGTTCCTAACCATATGTTTCCCGTTCCTCCTCGTCGGTTACCGATTGGTAAGTTCGATCGTTCTGACCATAAAGTCAATCGTCCTTAACTTCCGGAACCCGGTCTTCACGGGCCGTTAACGCCCGTCCAGTACGCCCCCGATCGCTCAGGGTCGTATCAACAGTACGGGAACCGGCGCTCCCCGGATGGCCGGGAAGCCATCGGACTCCCAATGTTAATTCGACCATCTCGCTGCCGTACGAAAGGCCAGCGGCCGATCATCCGCTCGGGCGGCACACGGTCGACCGCCGAGATGCACTCCCCTTAAGCTATCCCCGGGTACGCTTCGGCGTCTGTACATCCTTCACAGTGGAGTCTTCATGCCTCGGGTCCTCGCCATCGTCAGCGTCCTCGGGCAGGATCAAAAGGGCGTCGTCGCCCGCATCTCCACCTACCTCGCCGACCGCGATGTGAATATCGAAGACATCGAACAGCGCGTCGTCCGCGGCCAGTTCCTGATGGACATGATGGTCGACATCACCGAGGCGTCAGTCTCCCTCGATGAACTCATCACCGGCCTCCTCGGCATCGGCTCCGAGATCGGCATGGAGATACGCGTTCAGCTTCACGGCGAATCAAAGCGCAAACGGGTCGCGGTCCTCGTCACGAAAGAACCCCACTGCCTCGAACAGCTCATCGCCGACCGCGATTCCGGCGACCTGAACGGCGATATCGTCGTCGTCCTCGGGAACCACGAGTCGCTTGCCCCGATCGCAGAAGCCGCCGGCATCCCGTTCCTCTGGCATCCCAGCACCGACAAGGCCGCCCACGAAGCCTTCTTGGTCGAGCAGCTCACCGCCTTCGAAGCCGACCTCGTGGTCCTCGCCCGGTATATGCAGATCCTCACCTCCACGGTCTGCCAGCCCTTCGCTGGCCGCATCATCAACATCCATCCGTCCCTCCTCCCCTACTTCCCCGGCGCCAACCCCTACCGCCGCGCCTGGGAAGACGGCGTCCGGGTCACCGGGTGCACCGCCCACTTCGTAACAGAGGAACTGGATGCTGGCCCAATCATCCTCCAGGACGTCTTCTCCATCGATGTCGGCGTAGATACCGTCGACGACGTCCGCAGCAAGGGCCGCGCCCTCGAAGGCAACGTCCTTAGCCGCGCCGTCCAGTTCTATCTGAACAACGAAATCGTCGTGATCAACGAAAAGGTCGTCTTCAAGCCGGGCATGAAGACACTCCTCCGCGACACCCGCTCCCGCGAAAGCTTGAATCCATAACCATCAAGCGATAATATCGTCCCATGACCAACGCATTCCCTCCGCAACACCTTCTCGACCAGGTCGCGGAGCGATTCCGCGTCCTCGCTGACTCCACCCGGCTCACCATCCTCGGCCACCTCATCGACGATGGCGAGATGAACGTCGGCCAGCTCGTCGACGCTCTCGGCACCAGCCAGGCCAACATCAGCAAGCACCTCCGCGTACTCCTCGATGCTGGCCTCGTCGCCCGCCGCCAGCAGGGTACTGCCGCCTACTACCGCATTGATGACCCGGGCGTGGTCGCCCTCTGCGACCTCGTCTGCAACCGCCTCCGCGAACAGGCTGCCGCCGAAGCCCGCGCCTTCGCGCTTCCCGCATACGGCGCGGCGCCGGCATGAAGACCCTTCAATTCATCGCCGAAGCCCTCGGGGACGCCTCCTACCTCCTCGTCGATGGCCCCCACGCCGCCGCGATCGACCCTCAGCGGGACGTCCGCCCGCTCCTCGCCGCGGCCGCCCAGCACGGCGCCACCATCACCCACGTTTTCGAAACGCACGTCCACAACGACTACCTCTCCGGCGGACGCGAACTCGCCGCGCGCGGCGCGAGCATCGTGGCTCCCTCCGATTCGCACCTCGCCTTTCCCCATATCGCTATCGCGCCCGGCGAAGACATCACTCTCGGCGCCACCCGCCTCCGGGCGGTCGCCGCTCCTGGGCACACATACGAGCACACCGCCTACCTCGCGATTGACCCTTCAGGGGTTGCTCAGGCCGCCTTCACCGGCGGGTCCATCCTCGTCGCCGCGACTGGCAGAACCGACCTCCTCGGTGCTGACCATACCCAGGAACTCACACGGCTCCAGTGGGAGTCCGCACGCCGCCTTGCCGGAATGCTTCCGGGCACGGCCGACATCCTGCCCACCCACGGCGCCGGCAGCTTCTGTAGCACCTCCGGCTCCACCGACGAGCGCCGCTCGATGATGTATCGCGAGGCGCAACGGAATCCCGCCCTCACCTCCGAATCGCTCGAAGCATTCCGCCGCATCCACCTCGCCTACGAGCCGCCAATTCCCGCCTACTACCGCCATATGGCCCCGATCAACCGCTCCGGCCCGCGCGTTTATCTCGAACCCCCGCTGCCTCATCCCCTCAATCCTGCGGATCTCGAAGCCCTCCACACCCGCGGCGCGTTCATCCTCGACGTGCGTCCACGGCTCGACTTCGCCGCAGGCCACATCCCCCGCTCGTTCGGCATCGAGGAGTCCGGTTCCATGCTCGCCTACCTGAGCTGGACCGTCCCGTTCAACCCCCCGCTTGTCGTCGTCGCCTCCGATCAGGCCCAGGCGAACCGCGCCACCAACGATCTCTTTCGGATCGGCTACGAAGATGTCCGTGGCTTTCTCCTGTTCGAGGCCTGGTCACACACGGGGCGGCCCGTAGAAGAAATCGAACTTGTCTCCGCCGGGGAGGCCGCCGAGGAACTCCGGATGGGCGCCCACGTGATCGACGTCCGCTTCACCTACGAACACAACCAGACTCCCCTTGCGGGCGCACATCAGCGCCCACTCGATCGGATCAGCGAGTGGGCCCCAGCCCTCGATGGCGGGCCCTACATCGTTGCCTGCCAGAGCGGCCAGCGCGCCATGATCGCCGCAAGCGCGTTGCGCCGCATGGGCATCGAAGTCCGCGTGCTCGCCGATGGCGGCGCGACCGAAGTCGCCGCCGCAGCCTCCTCCGCTGAGTCCCCCGCTTAGACCTGCGCCCTGCACTCCCGGCACAGCCCATAGAGCTCGAGGCTGTGCCCCTCAAGTTGGAACTTAAGGTCCGATGCCCGCGATGTGATCAAACCGTCCAGGCCTGGGTCGCTGAACTCCTCCACCCTCCCGCACGAGCGGCAGACCAGGTGGTGATGGTGCCCGCCCCTCGAAAGCGCGTAGCGGACGCTTCCATCCTCAAGCGGCACCCGGCAGACCACATCCAGCTCGTGCAGCAGCTTCATTGTCCGGAAGACCGTTGCCCGTCCCACCCGCGGCAACGCGATGCAGATGTCTTCGACCGTGAACGGCGCCGTCGAATGCGTGATCGCATCCACCACCGCCCGTCGCGGCCGCGTCACCCGGTACCCGACGCCCTCAAGCTTGTCGACCGTTTCCTCGTCCAGTGTCACGCCGCGATCGTCGGACGTTCGCGAAACGGTGTCAAACAATCGGCCCGCTCACCGCGCCGTATATCCCCCGTCGACCGGCAACACGATCCCGGTGATGAATGACGCGTCCTCGCTCGCGAGAAACGCCGCCGCCGCCGCAATCTCCTCCGGCCGCCCAAGCCGCCCCATCGGGTGGAGCGACTCCAGGAACCGCCGTGCGCCGTCGTCGTTCGTCGCTGCCTCGATCAGCGGCGTGTGGATATAGCCCGGCGCGATCGCGTTCACCCTCACGCCCTTCTTCGCATAAAGCAGCGCGTACTGGCGCGTCAGCCCGACGACACCGTGCTTCGCCGCCTGGTACCTGTCTCTTATACCACATCTCCGAGCCCACGAGACCG
>JBPPMX010000297.1:0-2174 GCA_051306275.1 Tepidiformaceae bacterium | reverse complement strand
GACCTGAGAAGCCGGCTCGAATGTGACGCCGAGATCGACGCGAGCCTCAGCCGTTGGTGCGCCGATGTGGACGGGTGGGAGCTGGCGGCGCGGCTCAAGTCTGCCGGGGTGCCCGCCTCGATGGTGCAGCGACCGTCGGACCTCTACAAGGACCCGCAGGTAACCCACCGGGGGTTCTTCGTGACGTGCGACCACGCGGTCATGGGCCCGACACCGTACGACGGGCTCTCAACCGTCCACTCGGAAACGCCAGGCCAGCTCGGGCCCGGGCCGGGATTGGGACAGCACAGCAACATGATCCTGCGCGAGTTCCTCGGCTACTCGGACCACGCGGTCGAGGCGATGCGGGCGACGGGAGTGGTCGAGTAGCGGCTCCCCGGCCCGTGGGCAGCGATCCGCTGGACCACTGAGAGCCGACGCCGTCGCGCTTTCGAGTCGCTGCGTACCCGGCGGACGAACAATTCACGGCAGGCGGATTCGCTCTTCCAAGGCAGGACTTGCCATCGATCCGCAACGTCCGCGACCACCGCCGTTATCGAGGTTGCACAGGTTTCGGCGCAAGCTTCGAGTCACATTCGAAGAGGCACGGGGGACCGAAGAGCATGCCGACAGACACAAACACGCCGGAGATTGGCAGCGCCGTCTACGACGCGGCGGGAGTCCAGGTCGGATATGTCGACGATGTCCAGGCGCCGGCGTTTCACCTGAAAGCCGAGAAGGGGTCGAGCATGTGGCTGAACATCGAGCTGATCGCGCGAGTCGAAAGGGGGACCACCACGCTGACGTACGCGGTTGACGACCTGGAGGCGTTCGAGCTCGAAGCACCCGCGCCAGTGCGCGCCGAGTCGCCGAAGCTCGACGAGCAAATGGACGTTTTCGACTCGCCAGCCGACCAGGCCGCGACGCGCCGGGAGATGCGGGAGGGCTATCCCGAAGCGGTCACACCGACGCGCGATGGCAGCGAACCCGACGGCGGACGGTCATGAGTCCGGGGCGGGCGTGTGTCCATCACTGGCGCATCGAAAGTCCGTCCGGCGCTCCGAGCGTGGCGGCGATCTGTCTCGACTGCGGCGCGTCTCGATCATTCCCAACGGTGGCTGAGCCAGACGCGGCGCGCCGATGGGACCCGGGCATGCTTCACCAAACACAAGGCCACGAGCGCACATCCAGCGCAACGCAGCCCCCCTGGTAGGCCAACAACCATGATCGACGCCGATGAGATTGTTCGCCTTATCGAGAGAGAGCTCATCGCGGGAGCCGATTCGGAGGTCGTCTACGCTTGGGCCGACGGCGCAGTCACACGGGAAGGCCGTGGACACCGCGACGATTGGACACTCGACCCGGATTCCCGGCCCATTGCCTCGTTCGTCGTCAACGGAGATGTGGTTGCCCGGGCGCCGATACTCGAACAGGTGCTCCGGGGGTTCGACGAACGCGGTATCGCGCTTGAAGAGGGCTCGTAAGCCAGCGACGGGGCCAGACCGCCCGATCTGTTGTGGCTTTCATGCGCCCACTGCTCAACTCCTCACGCCCGCCCTCATTTCGCAGCTGTCTCCCGCTCCGGGCGTCGCGGGTGGCGACACTCGGGGCAACCCGTGACCTGATCCAGAAGGGACAGGGTGGGGCGATCAACGGCCCGCCGCCACCCTGTCCGGTCGAGATCGACAAACCGACCCGCGGCGAGCGCGACGGCAACCCGCGTCGATACGGTCGAGTCAGATCCCGAGTGGTTCGCGAAGCTCCCGTAGGGTTGCGATTGCCCGGTCGGGTGTGGCAATTGGATCGGGGTCGAGCTTGAGGCGATCGCGGTGGATCCAGGTGGCGTGGAGCCCGACTGCCTGGGCACCGGAGATATCGGCGTACAGATTGTCGCCGATGTGCCAGGCGCGCGCCGGTTCGACCCCGAAGGTGGCGACCGCGTGCTCGAAGACGGCGCGATGGGGCTTGCCGTGACCGAACTCGCCTTCGATGACAATCAGGTCGAAGTAGGGAGCGAATCCGAAGCGCTCGATCTTGTCGCGCTGGAGCGGGCGGGGGCCGTTGGTGATCATCGCGGTCGCGTAGCCAGCGGCGCGGATGCCTTCGAGAATCTCGATTGCGTCGTCGAAGATGTGGAGGTTCTCGCGGTGGAGGTGGGCATAGCGATGGGAGATGTGGTGGGCGAGGCTCGGGTC
>JBPPMX010000296.1:0-2873 GCA_051306275.1 Tepidiformaceae bacterium | reverse complement strand
GCGGCGCGGGTGGCGCGGGCGGCGGCTTCGGGGTCCTGTCCGAATTCGAGGCCGCCGGTATCGACGTTGGGGCAGGAGATGTTGAGTTCGATGGCGGCGACGCCGGGGACGCCATCGAGTTCGCGGGCCATCTGGCCGAATTCGTCGACGGTGTCGCCGGCGATGTTGACGATGACGGGGGTGTCCCAGCGGGCCCATTCGGGTGCGAGTTCGTCGACGACTTCGCGGATGCCGACGTTCTGGAGTCCGATGGAGTTGAGCATGCCGCCGGGGGTTTCGGCGACGCGTGGTTGCTGGTTGCCCTGTCGCGGGAGGGGGGTGACGCCTTTGCTGACGACGGCGCCGAGGCGGTTGATGTCGTAGTGCTTCGCGAACTCCATGCCCCAGCTGAAGGTGCCGGATGCGGGCATGACGGGGTTGCGAAGGGTGAGGCCCATTTTGTGTCCGGGGGCGATATCGACCTGGAGGTTGGGCATGGGGGTAGTTTAGAGGTGATAGGTGAGAGGTGACAGGTGATGGGTGCGAAGGGCAGACGAGCTGTGGCTGAGACTAACCCGTTAACATGGCAGTGTATTTCGCGACAGAATTTGTCGCGATGTCGTTGACAATGTTCGTAATGTCACGATCAGTTGACGTTGCGTTGACGATAGTCGGGGGGGGGGGCACACACTACGTCCCGAGCCGCAGACAAATACATCACGTGCGGCTGGAGGAAAGTCATGGCCACGGGGGCTCGAGAGGCGCGTGCCGGCTCAAGACGGATCCGCCCTTATCGGTCGTAGCGGTGCTGCTACTCGTCGGCTGCCTCTGGGCAGCGGGTCCATCGTCCGCCCGTGCGGACTACACGCCCAGTTCGCATTACGAGCCCGAACTCGGGGCCGGTGGCACGTACGTCTCAAACGACGGGACGAACCTGAGCGCGACTGACCTTGCGAACTCCTGGAACGGCTGGACTGGCTACAACCAGCTTGTGGTTGGGACGAGCAACGACTGTGGAACAAGCGTGAGTTGCATCATCCTTGTTGGAGACGGCGAGACTATCACGGGGACGAACTGCACGGTCCCGAATCTCGATTCGGGGATTTACGCGCAAACCTTCCTCACGGCCTCAGGCGGGAACCTCTGCACAGGGCTCTCGTCCGTGAGCTATCCAATCTACGTCGTCGTCTACAACGACGAGGGTGGGTATGGCAGCACAACCCGACAGCACATCCAGCGGCACGAAGCTGGCCACGCGCTTCGGCTCGCGGATGCGACAGTGGAATGCTGGTATGATGGAGGATGGCTACCGCTCATGAACAACAGTCTCGAAGCCGCTTGCGCTGGCTATCCAAATAACGTAACAGCAACAAACCACGAAGCGTACTACGCGGCGCTCTGGGCGTACCTTTCCTAGTCAATCATCGTCCCACGTATTGGATGAAGGAGTCGACGAAAATGTTCCTACGACGGATTTTGGTTGCCGTGGTGGCTACTCTGACTGTCACATCAGCCCTTGCGAGCAGTGCGTTCGCGGTCGGTGAGACGAGGGTACTCGTGCCACTCAGTGTGTTGAATTCAATGCCAGTAGGTCACTCCGGCGGGTTCCTGGATGTCCTGGCGGACGGGCAGGAGTGCGGCGAGATCCGCTTCGATGAGCGGGCAGCGCCACCGGACGACGAGGGGAACCAGATACTTGCGCTCGATCGCACGACCGTAGACCCGGCATGTGCCACGGCCGGCTCGACCGTGACATTTGTCACTGGAGAGGGCCGCGTGCTCGCTGCGCGCTTGACGGTTCAACCGGGGAGCGACCTGATTCTGGACAGTCTTGATCCGGAGATGGCAGTCCCTGGTGGTCCCACCTGGTTCGCTGTGCCCCGCGGGATGCTGGAGTTCGCACCGATCGCGAACGTGGCGTCGCTCTCGATCCGCGCGGGGGCGGTGACCTGTGGGTCCCTATCGCTGGTGAGTCCAGTACAGTTCGATAGCTACGGGGATCCAATGCTCCCACTCACCGGCGAGTGCGCCCGGACCGGAACCCGTCTGACGGTTATTGATGACAAGGGCCGCCAGATGTTCCGGCACCCGGTGGTCATCACGGGAGGCCGTGTGATGCTTGCCGGGCTCGGGCCTGAGGCTCCCTCCACGGGGAGTCCGGCATCGACCCCAGGCGCCCCGGCGGCCGGTAATGGGACGGTGGCCGAGCCAGGCGAGGCGGGAACGGATACGGTCGCGCTCGCAACGCTGGGCGCCTTGCTGGTACTGGCTGGCGTCGGCGGGCTGGCCGTCGCACGGCGCTGGCCAGCTACGCCACGCCGCGGTGCCTGATGGTAGGAGACCGGGCTCAGAAGGGCGGGTGGGCAGGACTACCCGCCCTTCTGCCACTTTCGCACCCGCCACGGCGTGGGATCCTGAAGGGACGATCACGTTGGCTGGCGGAAGTTGATGGCCGCGCCATTTGGGGCAGGATCGGGCGGCCGGTTGTACGTGTAGTTTCTTGACGGCGGGGGCTACGGTGGGTGGTGGAGGTTCAACATGAACGAAGAGCTATTTGGCGACCGGCGGCGATCGCTTGAGGAAGAGTTTTTCCAGCGGCAGAACACGGAGCTGCTCGAAGCGATGCGTGCGAACCTGGAAGCGGAGCATGTCCGGGATGCGTTCCGGACGACGGTGGGGATCGACGATGAGGAGTTGCTCAGCCACCTGATGGGGCTCGGGCTGACGGCGGCGACGATAAGCGCGATGACTGTTGTCCCGCTCGTGGCGGTCGCCTGGGCGGATGGGAAGATGGAGGAGCGGGAACGCGAGCAGATCCTGCGCGACACGGCTTCGCTTGATCTGAGCGAGGCGGCGCGGACGTGGCTGGAAAGCTGGCTGATCGCCCGGCCGGA
>JBPPMX010000295.1:0-2043 GCA_051306275.1 Tepidiformaceae bacterium | reverse complement strand
TGCATGTCAAACCTGGGTGAGGTTCTTCGCGTATCATCGAATTAAACCACACGCTCCGCTGCTTGTGCGGGCCCCCGTCAATTCCTTTGAGTTTTAGCCTTGCGGCCGTAGTCCCCAGGCGGAGTACTTATCGCGTTAGCTTCGGCACAGAGGGGGTCGATACCCCCTACACCTAGTACTCATCGTTTACGGCGTGGACTACCCGGGTATCTAATCCGGTTTGCTCCCCACGCTTTCGCCCCTGAGCGTCAGGACAGGGCCAGGATGCCGCCTTCGCCACTGGTGTTCCTCCCGATATCTACGCATTTCACCGCTACACCGGGAATTCCGCATCCCTCTCCCTGCCTCAAGCCCGACAGTTTTCCAGGACCCCTCCCAGTTGAGCCGGGAGATTTCACCTGAAACTAATCGGGCCGCCTGCGGGCGCTTTACGCCCAATAAATCCGGACAACGCTTGCCACCTACGTATTACCGCGGCTGCTGGCACGTAGTTAGCCGTGGCTTATTCACGAGGTACCGTCAGAACTTCTTCCCTCGTAAAAGGGGTTTACGACCCGAGGGCCTTCGTCCCCCACGCGGCGTTGCTGCGTCAGGCTTTCGCCCATTGCGCAAGATTCTTAGCTGCTGCCTCCCGTAGGAGTCGGGGCCGTATCTCAGTCCCCGTGTGGCTGACCATCCTCTCAGACCAGCTACCGATCGTCGCCTTGGTGAGCCGTTACCCCACCAACTAGCTAATCGGTCGCGGGCCCCTCTCGTAGCGCCTGAGCTTTCACCATCCGGAGTCTCACCGGTGGTCTCATGCGGTATTAGCTCGTCTTTCGACGAGTTATTCCCCACTACGAGGCAGGTTACCCACGTGTTACTCACCCGTCCGCCACTAGCCCGAAGGCTCGTGCGACTTGCATGCCTAATACACGCCGCCAGCGTTTGTCCTGAGCCAGGATCAAACTCTCCGAAAAAGGTTTCCTTACACCGACACAAGATCGGCGTTCAGTTCCCATAAACGGGTTCCCAACGTTCTCTTTTACCCGCTATCCAGTTGTTAAAGTGCGCCGCCCCTCAAAAGGGGCCGAACGAGAAGACTAGCTGAGCCAGCAAAGGTTGTCAACCGGGGAGCTGTCCCAATTCCGCCGCGAGCAGCTTTCTTCACGTTCATCAACCGCTGCTGGCGGTGCCTCACCAGAGGCGTCCAATCAGCATGCCGGGTCGCGCTGTGGGCGTCAAACAAGGGGCCTTGACGGGCTGGGCCGGGGGAGCCTAGGTTCTGGAGTGACAAACGACTAGGGCATGCCGCTGGAGGGGCCGAAAGGCTGAGATCCCCGATTGGGGGACCACTCCAGGAACCTGATCTCGGTAATGCGAGCGTAGGGAATGCGGCGTGGGACGACTGGAAGGCCAGCCGGCACCACGTGCGTGCCCGCTGGCCCTTTTGTTGGGCAGCGGGACGCGGACCTTCGCGAGCGATCCGTCCAGCGGCGTGGCCGAGGAGCCAGCTGTGATCGCGGAGATACAGGTCCTGCCAACGCCGCCCGGGACGGCGGATTCGAAGTATGCACATGTGGAAGCGGCGATCGGGGTAATCGAGGCTTCGGGGCTGAAGTATGAGGTGGGGGCGCTTGGCACAACGGTGGAGGGTGAGGCGGATGCGGTGTGGGCGCTGTTGCGGGCCGCTCACGAGGCGGTGCTGGCGGCGGGCGCGGGGAGCGTGGTCAGCGTGATCAAGGTCGGCGAGTCGAGCTCGGCGGGGATGACGATCGAGGGGCTGACGGGGAAGTTCCGGTGAGGGCGAGGAAGGCAGCGTTCGGGTTCGGGCGGGAGTACCTGCCGGCAGGGGTGTTGCTGGTAGCACTCGTGGTGGGCTGGGAGGCCTATGTGCGGGTCGCCGATGTGCGGCCGTACCTGGTGCCGTCGCCGAGCGCGGTGTGGCAGGCGTTCGTCGACACGAGAGGGGCGCTGCCGGAGCACACGTGGACGACCGCACAGGAAGCGCTCGTGGGGCTGGCGCTGGGGGCGGTAGCGGGAGTGGCGATCGCGGTCCCGGTG
>JBPPMX010000294.1:0-4060 GCA_051306275.1 Tepidiformaceae bacterium | reverse complement strand
GCACCTCCCTTCTCTGCCTGGAGAACACCCACAACCGCTGCGGTGGCGCCGCCGTCCCCCTCGATACCATGGACGCCCTCGCCAGCGTCGGGCGCAGCCACGGCCTCGCCGTCCACCTCGATGGCGCGCGCATCTTCAACGCCGCCGCCGCCCTCGGCGTCCCCGCCTCCCGCATCGCCCGCGACTGCGACTCCGTCAGCTTCTGCCTCTCGAAGGGGCTTGGCTGTCCCGTCGGCTCCGTCGTCTGCGGCGAATCCGCCTTCATCGAACGCGCCCGCCGCAACCGCAAGATGCTCGGCGGCGGCATGCGCCAGGCCGGCGTCCTCGCCGCGGCCGGCATCTACGCCCTCGAACACCACATCGACCGCATCGCCGAAGACCACGAAAACGCCCGAGCCCTCGCCTCCGGCCTGCGCGAATACGAAGGCTTCCGCCCCAACACCCCGCAGACCAACATCGTCCTCGTCGATGTCGTCCGCGGCGAACTCGACGCCTGGCTCCAGGCCTTCCGCGAAGCCGGAGTCGGCGCCGTCGCCTTCGGCCCCAGCCGCATGCGCATGGTCACCCATCTCAATATCACCCGCGCCGACATCGATGACGCCCTCGGTCGAATCGATCGCGCCGTCGCAAAGGTTGCCGCTTGAACCGTCTCTCGTTCGCCCCACTCGCGCTCGGCGTCGCGCTCATCGCTGCTGCTTGCGGCGGTGACGCCGTCGATACCCCCAGCAGCCAGATCTTCGAAACCCCCGCATGGGATGGCGAAGAGGTCCTCAAGTACACCCTCACCCAGAACGACCGCCTCTACGGCGAATGCGAAGCCACGACCGAACCCGATGGCGATACCACCACCCTCCGGCTCCACTGCTTCAACGACACGGGCGACCGCGATGACCGCATCGTCATCGTCGAATCCGCCACCCTCACCCCGCTCCGCTCCGAGCGCACCGTGACCTCGATCAACACCGTCACCACCGTCGAATACCACCCCCCGACCGCCACCTTCACCACCGCCGAAGAGGGCAAGGACCCGCGCACCCGCGACCGCGACCTCCCGGCGAAAGACAACGACGACGACCCGGAGCCCGGCTACTACGACGACAACTCGCTCTTCTGGCTCCTCCGCGGACTACCGCTCGAAGAAGACTGGACCGGTGGCTTCCACGACATCAACCCCGGCGCCCTCGTCCAGATCGTCGAAGCTGAGTTCGAAGTCCGCGAACGCGTCGAGATCGACGTCCCCGCGGGCACGTTCGATACCTGGCGCGTCCTCCTGCGGACGCCCAGCATCGGCCAGTACCTCTGGGTCGAAGTCGAAGCCCCCCACCGGGTCATCCGCGCCGACCTCGATGGCGTCCGCTACGAACTGAGCGAAGACTAGCCTCTAACGCTCCTGCAGGACGTTCGGCCCGAACACGATCTTGTCGACCCGCACGATCACCGCCGCGCCCTTGCGCTCCGGGTCCCGGTCGAGCTCTTCCTGCACCGAACGCGCCATTACCGCGTCGCGCGTCTCACCCTCGGTGTACACCGTCGCCTCGCCGAAGAACTTCCACGTCATGCGCGCTTCCGGATTGCGGTAGAGCAGGCAGGCCTGCGGGTTCTCCTGGAGGTTCCGGAACGTCGTCCCCAGCGCCCGCTCCCAGAACGCGATGTGCTCGCGGTCCCACGCAAACGCGCTCCCCTTGAACGCCAGGTCCGGCATCCCGCTCTTCCCCGCCGAGGCGATCATCACGATCTTCTGGTCCTTGAACGAGTTGTCCAGCGCCGCCACCATCTCGTCCGTGAATTCGATTGCCATCTCTCTCGATGCTCCTGCCGATATATCGTTGGGAGCTTACGCGACTGCAGGTTCCCCGCGCTAGCTTCGCCGCCTCCCCGTGAACGTCCCGTCCATCAGGTACGTCGCCTCCACCGTCCGCCCGTTTCCGATCACGTACACCTCCCCCGTCACGCTCTGCCCGTCCGGCGCGAAGTACAGCTTCAAGCCGCCGCTCACGACCAGGATCGCCTCCCCGTTGCCCGACTGCCACGTGAACGTATTCACCACCGCCGATTCCGACCCCGGCAGGATCGCGAAGCTCGCGTCCGGCTCCACATCCACCCGGTTCTCCGCGTCGTACGCGTTCACGAACGCCACATCCATCGCGTCGAACGCCCCGTCCACCTCCGCGATCCCGAACTCCTCGATCAGGATCGTGTTGGAAGCGATCCAGATCGACCCCGCGACCGGCTCCGCACTGGCCGGCCCGGTGAACAGCGCGAACTCGCGGTCGTTCGGCCCGTTGAACACATTCCCCTGCGGCGCGGGGAGCGTCGGCTCCACGAACAGCACGGCGTTGATCGTGAACTCCTCCGTCGGGGTGTAGACCGTCGCCGGCGTCGTCCTGGGCGTGTCCCCCACCGCCGTATATCCCGTGATCACCACATCGAACGTCGCCCGCACCCGCGGGATGCCCGTCGCAACCGTCGGTTCAGCCGTCGGAAGCGGCACCGTCGTGCGCTCCACCGTACTCGTCGCCGATGGCTCAGCAACCTGCGCGTCGGGATCCTCGTCCGAGCATCCGGCCGCGAACAGCCCGGCCGCAATCACCGCCCCTGCGGCCCATCTTCGAAGCCTCATCCACGCCTCCAGGCGCAGATCCTACGCCTGGGTTGGCGCTCCAGGCTTTATTGGCACTGCCAGCCCGAGCGCTTCGGCCGCTTCACGCAGCGCCTCACGTTCCAGCGCCGTCGTCTTCGAAGCCTTCACCCAGCCCGTCCCGCCGTGCGAACCCAGGAACGACCGCACGAACCGCGGCCCCGATGCCTCCGCCACCACCTCGCCGATCTCCATCAGCGCCTCGCGCAGGTCATTCGCCCCCGCGTGATCCTTCGCTGCCAGCAGCGCGCCGATCGCCCGCAGCCCTTCGAGCGGGCTCGCCGAGTGGATCGGCGGTGGCCCGCCCGCCTCGCGCAGCTGTTCGAGAGCCACGTGCATCACCGCCGATACGATCGGGTCCGCACCGGCCGCCCCCGTCTCCACCGCCGCCACCAGCGACTCCCACTCGTCGCGGTCAATGCTCGAATCGACCCCCGCGACATGCATCAGGATGCACTCCGGGCCGTCCGCCAGCGTTTCGATCTCTTCAGGGGTGAACACAGCCATCGCTTCCTGCACGCAGCACCTCATCGCGGTGGTGCCCCGGAACGACAGCATCCGGTGGCCCGGGATGAGGCTACGATTCGCCTGTTAACGCCGTTGTTAACCTTCCCCGCCCACCCGCGATCCCGTTTTTACGCACGTTTTACGACTCCACGGCAACTTTCCTTCCCGCCCGCGCGTTAGAACCTGATGAACGTACCCCGGCCGGATGGTAGCCTGCCTGCAGGGACGTACCGCACACCCGCACTGGTCCCTGGAGGCCTTCATGACCCGAATCCGACAGCGGATGTTCCTCATTCCCGTCACGATGCTTGCCGTCGTCGCCCTCATGGGCACCTCGCTCGGCGTCCTCACCGCGAAGGCGATGACCGAGCGCGACCTCTTCCTCGGCACCGGCGCTGGCCTCAACCTCGTCGGCTCCGGCGTCGATAGTGGCGTCTCCCTCACCCCTGAACAGTGGACCGCCTGCCTCCCGCCGGCGCAGTGGAAGGCCGTCTACACCTTCGATAACAACACGAAGCTCTGGAGCCACTACTTCAACCCCGAGACCACCGGCGTCCCGGATTACGTCAACGAGATCGGCGGCATCGAGTCGATCCGCAGCACCACCGCTGCCTACGTCGTCGTCCTCCAAAACATCACCGGCGCCGAGTTCCCCGAGAACGTGGCCGAAGCCAACAGCTGCCTCCCGGCCTGAGCGTCGCAGCACACGCACACGGACGCCCCGCACCACGCGGGGCGTTTCGTTTCCCCCGGCCAATCCGCGACAATGGATCTGGACTCACCCGGGAGGGACAGTTGGCCGTCGTAATCCGCCTCCGTCAGGCACACCTGGACGACATGATCGCCCACGCGCTCGAAGACGCCCCGATCGAATGCTGCGGCCTCCTCGCCAACCGCGATGGCGCCCTCGTCTCG
>JBPPMX010000293.1:0-5147 GCA_051306275.1 Tepidiformaceae bacterium | reverse complement strand
TATGTATGCTGGGTCTGTCCCTCGGAGATAGGCGCCTTCCAACTGGTCGACTCTCCGGAATCCAACTCGAAGCGCACCACGGAAATCTCATCGCCCGGCGACGAGAGCACGTACCAGAGTTCGTTATCGTTCGCCCAGTGAAGCGCATAGACGTGCGCCCCCTCGTCCTGCGAATCGCTGATCGACTCAATCGCAGGATCGCGCTCCGTTGGGACCACAGGGCCGGTTGCAGCGGCCGTTGGGCTCTCCCCCAGCTGGTCCCGGAGCCCAGCTCCAACGCCCAGGCCGACCACAACCACGGCAACAACGGCAGCGGTCCATCTAGCAGCGGAAGAGCGTGTGCGGATGGCGGTCACTTCCCTCTCGCCCGGGATGCCTGGCCCGGCGGCGTCGCCCACCCATCGGTTGCGCAATTTCCTGGGCGGCGCTGGCACACATCCTACCGCAGCCGCTCGAACCCGATGATCCACTCCCCGGTGCGTGCGTCGACGAGATCAATGTGGAACTTCTCGCTGTACTCGTCCTGAGACCTGTCGTGCACGTAGTAGCCGGGCGGGTCAGATTGCACGATCCACACGACAGTCCCGTCCGGCACCGGGCCTTCTCCATTCAGGTTCCTCCACACGACCAGTTCCGAATCCACGACCTTGTTCTCCGGCCACTCCCTGGCAACCGCCGCTATCGCCAGGTCCTCTCCCACCGTCCCGGCCGCCGCATCGAGCGACGGTTGCTTCACGTCGAAGCCGCTCGCGTTGAGAAGCTCAATCGAAACCGAGCCAACCTGTACCTCGCCGTCATCATTCGACTGCGCAAACGCGAGCGCTCCAAAGGCGACCGCCGCAATTGCTCCCAGTAGCATGCCGAGTCCGCCTCGTGTGCGACGTGACCCTCTCATGATGCACAATCCTTGTCCCACGTATATAGAACCGTGTTGCTATACTTCGACAATCCGTAGTTGGTTGGGTCGTCATTAGCCAGCACGCCGTACTGCCCAAAATCGTGCCAGCCATTGGCGTCATATATCTTCGCAGCACCGACAAACCTCAGACCCGCTACTCCTCCATCAACTCCCGCATCGCATCCTTCACCACCTCGACGTCATCCGGCACGCTCGGCCCGCGCACCCGAAGCGAAACCTGCAACCCGTCGCGCATCGCCCAGATCTGCACATCGCGGGGGGGCCCCACCATGTCGACCAGCATCCGCGCACGCACACCTTCGATTCCGAGGTCCACCTCCTCCCACGCCACTACCTCGTCCTCGACCGTCACGTTGAATCCCACCGAAGTTGCTAACATCTCACCCACAGTCCGGGGCCAGATATCGTAGTAAAGCCGGACGCGGGGCACTCCGAACGGTCCTGGCTCCAGCGCCGAGTCAAGCCTGAGTAGGGTCGCCCTTTCATCCACGAGATGACGGGGGATCGGAAGGTCCAAGCCCACACGATCCTCTACACGCTGAATCGCCGTCTCCGGATCACTCCCACCCAACAGCACCCCTTCCTCGTACAACTCGACTGGCACTCCATCCCCCGATGGGTCCGTCCGAACCGAGTACCAGACTGCCGCGACCGCCAGCAAGGGGGGCACAACGATCGCTGCCGCGATCGCTGTGCCCCTACGCGGCCATGATGGCCGACCGCCAGAATTACGGTCCATCGGAGTCAGCTCAGTCATACAACTCGAAGTTGCCGTTTGCGTTGCCGAGCCGCAATTCCGCGACAATACTCGAGGCATCCGCCAAGCCTTCGCGCTCGGCAACGCCGTAGGGCACCTGCAGTCGGATACCGTCGACCGACGCGGGCGCAACGCCCTCGAAGCGCAGCTCAACGCTCGTCAGGTCCCCGTCGAGTGTAATAACTGCGCGAACCGGTGTGAGTGCGACAGAGCCCGGAAGAGTTAGACTCGGGGGCCAAATCGCCAGGAACGGTACCTGTTCGGGCTTGAATCCGGTCAGAGTGGCTCGAATGGTTACTGCCGTGGGTTCAAGTATAACTTCCGACAGCTGCATCTCGCCCCGCCCGAAGGCGGACGTGGCGTTGACCACCAGACGTGCCGCCGTAGTTCGCTCGACGCTGCCCTCCGGTATTCTTATGTGGAATTCACCAATCGGCACTGAGGCACTGACTGGAGGTGGACCCTGATCGTCACCGATTGCGAGCCCTAGGAGTTGCAGTTCGTAGTCTCCGCGGTCGGACACCGCCGGGAAGAGTAACGTCAAACGTCGGCCCTCGACACTTACTTCGCGCGCATGAACAGCGCGCCCCTCGGACGGAACCAGGGCGACCCGACTCAACAGGCGTACGTTCGCACCAGCGTCTTCTCTGCCCACGACCTCCACGACGATCTTGCTCTCGGTCTCGCTGAAGGTCGCGTCTGCAACACTAACCGCCACGCCAGCCATGCTGGCTCCCATCACCCCTTCGGCCCGACTCATCGCGGCTGCAGTGGCCACTGGTCCTGCCGCATCTGGTTCGCCTGAATCGGAAGGACCCTCGGTGGCCACTGCGACAGCCACCACGATGACCGCCGCCCACATCCCCACCCATAGTGGGATGCCGACTCGAACGAGATCTCGACGCGCGACTATTCCCAGACCCATTGGAGCGCCTCCGTATAGAAGTACCAAGAGTAGCTGTAGGTTAGATTATAATGATTCGCATATCCAACGACATTGACCGGCCAGCCGCAGCTCTGGTAGCCGCAAAAGTAGTGAGTCGTACTCGTGAAGCTCGATGCCGAACTCTCGTAGTAGTAGTAAGGGGGAGGAAAGAAGTGATACCAGTTACCACACTCACCGCTACCACCCGGCCAACCCCCGGCCGCACAGTTGTCGCCCTGCTTAGCGGCCATCTGATAGACGTAGGCCGTCTGGCCCGATGGCGTGTCCGTGAAGGAATAGACACCGCGCCAACACGGGTCTCCACTACCAGATCGATAGTCATACCACTGACACTCGTCGGCGTAATTGTTTTGGTAGGTTCCGCCACTGCCTTGCCCCGTGTACACCGTTTCGCCATTGGGGTCGGCGCCGACGGGGCGAGGGCCCCACAGGAGCGTGACGAGCGCGAGAGCAATCCACACGGACATCGAACGGTACCGGTGGCCGCCGCCTTGTTTAGGTTCGCCTAGCATACGTAATCTCATAACAGCAGGGAGAATAACAGTAGCAATGTACATGGTGCCTGTGTATCTTTGCGCATTACGACGGGAGCCGTTCGCCCTGAGACCGGATGGAGAGCTTGGTGCTTCAAATGTTGACCCCGCGAGAACGCGACGTGCTCGCTCTGATCTCCGAGCATCGCACTAACCGCGAGATCGCGGCCACACTCGTCATTGCCGAGGCAACCGTCGAGACACACGTTCATCGCATCTTGCGGAAATTGGGTGTGAAGAGCCGCCGCGAGGCCGCCCGGCTGTTTATCGACCGCAGAGAGTGATCCCGCCACCGCGGCCGCGCTGCCGTGCGCTACAATGCTCCCGCACCGGGTGACTGGCGAGAACGCGGAACAACCGCGAGGGAGCCCGGTTTTCGACACAAGGCCGCTCGCCTGGGCCGGGTTCCGTTGCTCCTGCGCGGGACCCGTTTTCGTGTCCAGCTCACTCGGAGGTCTGAACCATGCGCGCACTCCTCGGCGTCTACGACAAGTCCGGCATCGAACCCTTCGCCCGCGGCCTCGTCCAGCTCGGCTGGGAGCTCTGCTCCACCGGCGGGACCTTCGCCACCCTCGAAGCGGCCGGCATCCCCGTCCGCAAGGTCGAAGACCTCACGGGCTTCCCCGAAATGCTCGATGGCCGCGTGAAGACACTCCACCCCGCCGTCCACGGCGGCATCCTCGCCCGCCGCGATATTCCCGCCCACCTCGAAGCGCTCGAAGCCCACAACATCGGCCCGATCGACATGGTCGTCTGCAACCTCTACCCCTTCTACGCCACCGTCACCCGCCCCGGCGGCGTCGACTTCGCCGAAGGCATCGAGAACATCGACATCGGCGGGCCGACCATGCTTCGCGCCGCCGCCAAGAACCACAACGATGTCCTCGTCGTCGTCGATTCCGGCGACTACACCCGCGTCCTCGAAATGCTCCGCACCGGCGGCATCGACCCCCTCACCCGCCGCCGCTTCGCCTGGAAAGCCTTCCAGCACGTCGCCAGCTACGATAGCGCCGTCGCCGAATGGCTCTGGGACGCCGAAGAACCCGCCCCCGCGCTCACCATCCCCATGACCCTCGCGAGCAGCCTCCGCTACGGCGAAAACCCCCACCAGTCCGCCGCCTTCTACACCGATGGCTCCCTCCGCGAACACGGCCGCGGCGGCATCGCGACCGCCCAGCAGCACCACGGCAAAGAGATGTCCTACAACAACTACCTCGATGCCGACGCCGCCTGGAACGCCGTCAACGACTTCCCCGGCCCCAGCTGCGTCGTCGTGAAGCACACCAACCCCTGCGGCGCCGCCACCCGCGACGACATGCTCGAAGCCTACCGCCTCGCCGTCCGCGCTGATGCCGTCAGCGCCTTCGGTGGCATCGTCGCCTTCAACCGCGTCGTCGACGAAACCCTCGCCCGCGAACTGCGCGAGTTCCGCAGCCCCACCGACGGCGAAACCCGCATGTTCTACGAAATCGTCGTCGCCCCCGGCTACACCCCGGAGGGACTCACCGTCCTCAAGGGCAAGTCGAAGGACCTCCGCATCCTCGAAGCCTCGCCCCGCCTCCGCGGCGGCCGCTCCTTCCGCCAGGTCGGCGGCGGCTGGCTCGTCCAGGACTCCGACGACATCGGCCCCGCCGACATCGACATGAAAGTCGTTACCGACCACCAGCCCACCCCCCAGCAGATGGCCGACCTCGAATTCGCCTGGCGCTGCGTGAAGCACGTGAAGAGCAACGCCATCACCATCGCGAAGGACGGCCGCCTCCTCGGCATGGGCAGCGGCCAGCCCAACCGCGTGAAGAGCGTCGAGATCGCCATGGAGAAGGCCGGCGACGAAGTCAAGGGCGCCGTCCTCGCCAGCGATGCCTTCTTCCCCTTCGCCTGGGGCGACGCGATCGAGAAGGCCTGCCAGGCCGGCGTCGCCGCCATCGCCCACCCCGGCGGCAGCATGCGCGACCAGGACGGCATCGACTGCTGCAACCAGTACGGCGTCGC
>JBPPMX010000292.1:0-4659 GCA_051306275.1 Tepidiformaceae bacterium | reverse complement strand
TTCGATGAACCGTTCGGGAAGGTCCTCGGGGATCACACCCTCCCACGCCATGACGGGGAGTGCGGGGATCGCGGCTCGGGGCGACATGATCGTCAACCGCACTTCGTTCCCAGCCCAGCTGTACCGCGGGTTGTAGTCACCAGTCATCAGGCGTGCGACTACATTCGACATCGCGCCCGTCGAGCGGGCGAAGGGCTGCTGAATGTCGGCCACGATTAGGATCGGCGCTGCCGAGTGCGGGAACCACCACTTCCGGCTCTGCATGCGGAAAATTATAGACATCCGCGTGCGCTAACTCGCAGACAGAACGACGAAGCCCAGGGGGCCGACGGAGAAACTACGGGTTGGGCGGCGTACCCCCGGTCTCCTGCAGGGTTGCCGCGTCGATCACGACGGATGTTCCGGTCACCGCTGCCACCGCTGCCACCGCTGCGGTCTTGTCCCAATTGCTGGCCTCGGCTGCGAGTAACCATCAGGGCGCGGCGTCGCACCCGGCGAATGCGACTTCCAAGAAGTGCGGTGGTGTCGCTTACTCCGCATTCCGAATGGGACTTCAACTGTGCGTAGCGGCGGACGCGCTTCGAACGCACGGCCCCGCGCCGGGTCGGCATCCAACATCGTGGGGGAGGCTCACATGGCTGAACACGACATAACGATGGATGTTTCTCGAACCACGACTCGCGTAGTGCGAATTCGGTATCACTGTGGGCTCACCACTGAACCTGACGTGATACCGGGCCTGGTTCGCTCGGATGCGCAGCTTCCTTCCAAGCAGGACACGCGGGTTCGATTCCCGCCGCCCGCTCCACGCCCGAGACGCCAGGATGAAGTGCCCCATATGCCTAAGCGAACCCCGCTGAATTCCATTGCCACGGAACGGCCACGGCTAAAGCGGTCTATCGACGAGGTGAGGCTGAAGCTGGTCGAGATCATCCGCGTCGGAGAGAATTGGCTCGCCCATACACCCACAACGCGATCGGACCTCGATGCACAGGACCGGGAGTGCCGCATCTGGCACGCCTTTAACCGGGACTACCTTCGGATGGTGTTTACGAACGACGAGGAGTCCGATCGTTACAGTCGCGCTGGGATGGGAGCGGCGCCTGCCCTGCTCGGCCCGACGCTGACGGAACAGCGAAAGCTTGAGATAGAGGTTAAGACCCACGTCGACTGGCTAAGAGCGAAGCTAATGTTTCTCGAAGGCTTGAACGGTCGGTTGGAAACTTTCGAACTCGTCGATGTTCCAACCTCGTCTCGGGCAACGCTTGCTGCTGTTGGTGGGTCGGTGTTCATCGTGCACGGTCACGACGGTGAGGCCAAGGAGGCGGTTGCCGGTGTGCTTGGCAAGCTGGGTCTGGACCCAGTCATCCTCCACGAAAAGCCCAACTACGGCCGGACGGTCATCGAAAAGCTGGTCGCCGAAGGTAACGGCGTTGGATTCGCGGTCGTTCTCCTGACGCCGGATGACGTCGGCGGAACATCCGAAGCTACCCTGGGGCCGCGTGCGCGGCAAAACGTAATCCTCGAGCTCGGCTACTTCATCGCGCTGCTGGGGCGGGAGCGGGTGGTGCCCCTCGTTCGTGGCAACGTGGAGACCCCCAGCGATATTGCGGGCGTCGTGTACGAACCGTTCGACGCTGCGGGCCATTGGAAATTCACTCTTGTCCGGGAACTTAAGGCGTGCGGGTACGAGGTCGACGCGAACCGGCTCCTCGGCGTCCGGGGTTCGGAGTAGCGGCGCCTTCTCTCGCGTCCCACGAAGTCCTGCTGACCGAGCAGGATTGCTCTTCCCGCCGCGAGCGCGGGTTGAGATCGCCGGAATGGCTTGTGGCGATGTGGACAGCTGTGGCGAGGTCGTAGTCTGGCGGATGATCAACGGGCGGTTCTGTCAGGACTCAGGGGCGGTAGCCGACCGGGGATGGGCGGGGCAAGCGCCGCTCAGGGCACGCCCGGGTTACGCCGCAGCCAGCTCGGCGATCAACGACCGTCAGCGCTCGGAAAAGACCTGCCGTCTCTGGGCCAATGAGACGCGTTCATTGCATCGGCTCCGAGGACGGAGGTAGGCACGGAGGGCGTCGAAGGCGGCACAGAAGCGTGACGCCGAGGCGAAGCTCCTGAAGCCGAGCATCGGGTAGTAGCGCTGCTTGATCCCGCGATGGTCCTGCTCGGTCCGGTTGTTGAGGTACTGGTCCGTCCGGTGTGTCACCTTACGTCCCAGGATCCAGCGGATCGCACGCCGATAGGCGGGGTGCTGGTCGGTCGTGACCCGAAGCGGCCTGCAGCCGGCAAGATCGACGAGGTGGCGGAGGAAGCGTCGCGCAGCGGCCCTGTCGCGGTGCTCGCTCAGCATCGAATCGATGAGTTTGCCATCGCGGTCGATGGCTCGATAGAGGTAGCGCCAGTTGCCGGCGACCTTGATGTAGGTCTCATCGAGGTACCACGAGCGGCCGACCTGTCCTCGCCGTCGGGACCGCAGGCGCTCTGCGACGAGAGGCGCGAAGCGGGCTTCCCACTCCCTGACCGCTTCGTGGGTGACTTCGTAGCCGCGGACCAGCAGCATCTCGGCCACATCACGCAGGCTGAGCTTGTAGCGCAGCCTCCAGAGCACCGCCTGTAGCACGATGTCGGTCGGGTGCTGGAGGTCGTTGAACACGGTGCCCGTGCGTTCGTTGAAGTGCCGGCCGCATGAGCCACACGTGAAGCGCTTGTAGCCGAGGGCGGTGAGGCCATTCTTCGGCCTCGTTGCCGTTGCTGTGCAGTGCGGACAGTTCACGGGCGGCTCCTGCGGGCGTGTCCGTGGAGCCTACACGCTACCCCTCGTTCTGAGTCCTGGCAGAACCGTTCAGGCTCACCCACGAGCAGCTCGCCATGGTGTCCGTGGTGCAGCGCGCCGGAGCCATCGCGGTCGCGCTCGACGCGTGATGAGACGCCACAGATCAGGGCCCCGGGGCAACCCGACGAACGCAAATTGACAGCCCGGAAGCCCGACACTACTCTTGCGGACGCAATCAAACGGAGGTTCGAAATGATCACGGGGAAAGATGTCCTTCTCACCGAGCAGAAGGGCCATACCTACATTATGAAAGTGAACCGCGAAGAGCGGCGCAACGCCATGAGCTCCGAGCTCATGGACCGCATGGCCCAGGAGTGGGAGTACTTCAATGAGAACGACGACCTCTGGGTCGGGATTTTCACGGGCTCAGGCGACATCGCCTTCTCCGCGGGGCATGACTTGAAGGAGGATGTTGAAGGCGACGTGCGCGGCGGCGAGTACCGTTCGCACAAGCCTTACGTTGCCCGCCGTCCAAGCCCGCACGTGCCGACCTGGAAGCCAACTATCGCCGCCATCAACGGCTTCTGCCTCGCGGGCGGCTGGTACCTCGCCCAGGAATGCGATATCCGCATCTCCGCCGACCACGCGACCTTCGGGATCCCCGAAGTGAAGTGGAACCTCCCGGCCGGGTTCGGCGCGCGGTTCGAGTACCAGGTGTCCTTCGGCGTGGCGGCCGAAATGCTTCTCTGGGGCCGTTCAATCACCGCGCAGCGGGCATACGAAATCGGCTTCGTGAACAAGGTTGTCACCCGCGAGAAGCTGATGGACGAGGCGATGGAGTGGGCCGACTACATGTGCACGCTCGGGCAGCCTTCAGTGCGTGCACACAAAGAGATGCTCTACCGTGGCCGCGACATGTCGACGAACGAACTCAACGCTCTCGGACGCGACCTGTTCTACTGGTATCCGCCGAAGCCCGGCGTCCATATCGACTCGACCGAGGGCCCGAAGGCCTTCACTGAGAAGCGCGCCGCGAAGTACGAGTAACCGCGGATCAAGGTCCCGGTTTAGGCCGGAGTGCAACGCGGCACGCCGGCCGACTGGGCGATCCTCCCGTGTCAGGGTGGTGATATGGCCGGCTTGAGCGGACCGGTTCCGTCAGTTCTCAGGGCCGAGGGCGTAGGCTGCGCGAACCTACTGCTCAGGAGCTGACCATGGTTATGCCCGCACTGCCCGTCAGAAGAGACAACGAGGCGGGCGGGCACGACCTCCCGCGGCTACGCCTGCTTCGTCTGCAACGCCTGCCACCGCCGCTTCAACGAGCGGAGCGGCACGGTCTTCAACGATCTCCAATACCCCAGCGACATCGTCCTCAACGCTGTCCTCTGGCGCCTGCGTTACAAGCTCGGCCTCCGCCAGCTCAAGGGATCGACCGATGCCGATCCCCGATGCAGTCGCTGATTCGCTAGGATTCAGGATGGTGGCGCATGGGATCGGAGCGATCCGGTGAGGGAACGGGCACAAGCAATCGGTCTCATGACGTACGTGCTGGCGCTGGTCGCCGCAGGCCTCCTGCTCGTGGGTTGTGAGGGCGCGCGGACGCGAGCGCAGATCACGGATGACGCCAGCCCGACGAACACGACGGCGAAGGTGTACGTCGGGGGCCTGACGCGCGACCCGTGGGGCCCTGCCACGCAGGCGCCGGGCGGAGGCGGGCTGCTGGCCTGCAATGACATTCTTGCGCCGGTGAGCAAGCAGAAGTCGCTCCCCGCGGATTGCGTGCCGGAGGGCCTGGTTGAGCTCCCCGTGGAGTACAGCTACGGCGGTACACAGTGGTTGATTGCGGAGGCGAGGGAGGCGTTCATCGAGATGATGGATGCTGCCGC
>JBPPMX010000291.1:0-6629 GCA_051306275.1 Tepidiformaceae bacterium | reverse complement strand
GACGCCCTTCCTCCCCAACCGGTTCTAGGCGGTGGTCCCCCCACGGGACAGGGCACGAGCGTCTTGTCCGCCGCCGCGCTCGCCGCTATGTACTCCTCCTGCTCCGAAGGGAACACGTCCTTGTCCGCGTCCGGATACACGAACAGCCTCGGGATCGTCACCCGGCGCAGGCTGACCGGCACGTCCGCGACACTGGCCGTCCCGCTCCACGCGCAGCGACAAACATCGGGTCGACCCGCACGGATGGGTCGAGCCCCCGGAACGCGAAGGTCGCGCGGAGGTGCTGGTCGAGGGCATCCCTGTCGGTCACATGCATCACCCGGCCCCGGTTGGGCTAGGCCGAATCCTACGCCAGCGCCCGCTACCCGCCGATGCGCTGGTGCTTCTGCGTCTCTTCCACTTCTTCTTCGGCCCCCGCCTTCAGACCCGCCTTCGGCGTCGCGGCCCGCTGCTCCCGCTCCGACAGGTAGGCCGCGTCCCGCTCCTGCCGCCAGTCATCGAGGCTATCGTCCCGCCACTTCGCCGGCGCCTCCGCGTCCCGCTTCTCCCGGTCCTTCGTCATCATCCACGCAGCCACCGCCCCGAAGGCCATCAGCAGCGGCAACCCAAGCCCAATCAACGTCGCGAATCCCATACCACCAGTGTGCGCCCCGCTCCCCCTGCCATCCAGCTTTCCGGATGTCGCTGATCGCAAGGATCGGGATCGTTCGCCTGCCCATCCGGGCTGATCGATCGGGAGCCAGGCGGAGCCGACCGTAGGAACCCCTTGTGAATGTGCAGGTATCTGTTCTAATGCGCCCTGAGGAGGCCCGACATGACGACGTTGGAGGGTGACCGAAGAGCGGTTTGGTTCAGTGCTGATGGCTCCAGGCGTGACCTGAGGATGCTCGCGCGCTACGTCACGCTCGGTGCGTGTGCCGGAGGCCTCGGGGGCCTGCTCGTAGGCGGTGTCGGAGGCCGCCTCGCGATGCTGCTGTTGCGGTTTACGACGGAGCCTTCGATCGCGGGCATCGAGAGCGATGACGGCTTCACCATGGGGCAATTTACCCTTGGTAGCAGCTTCAGCCTGCTGATGGTCTGCACTGTGCTCGGAAGCATGGGCGGACTCGTCGTCGTCCTCGGACGGCCGTTCTTCCCGGCGCGGTATGTGCTGATTGGCTGGCCACTGGCAGCGGCCGCGATTGTGGGCTCGATCATCATCAAGGGCGACGGAGTGGACTTCACAGTGTTGGAGCCGAAGCTCCTGGCAATCGTGATGTTCATCGCAATACCGGCACTGGGTGCGCTCTTGATAACCTGGCTCATCCGGACCTGGGAGCCGTGGTGGTGGTCGGACTGGAAGCGAACAGTGCCTGCCGCGATTCCGGGTCTGCCGGCCCTCATCTTCTTCCCGTTCGCCATCGGCGTCGCGATTGTGGCGCTGGCCTGGCTCGTGGCCCTGCGCCTCAACGGGGTTCGGTCGTTACCGACGTTTCAGCCCGTTCGAATTGCCGCACTGGTCGTGTTTGGCTTGCTTACCGGTCTTGGGCTGGTCGGGCTTGTGAACGACGTCCGCGAGATTCTCTAACTATCGCTGGTCCGTCAGCCTGTGATCCGTTCGGTCAAGGCGTGCGCACAAGGCGGCTGCCGTTCCATGGTTGCGGTCGCCTCGCCCCCCTACCCCCGCGTCGCCGCCATCACTTCCTCGGCGTAGGCCACCGCTTCCTCGCGCATCGCGAAGCGCTTCGTCGCCTGGGCACGGTACCCGGCGCCTGAGCGGCGTTCGTACTCCGTCAGCTCCCAGTCCCCGCCGCTCTCGCTGATCCGGAACGCCCCGAAGATGTGCTCGGCCAGCTCTTGAGACCCCGGCCGGAACTCGTCGTACAGGATCGCGCCCGGTGGGAGTGGTTTCCAGGTCAGCCCGCTCTCGATCATGCCCGCGCCTTCAACCGCTGCCGCGCAAAGGCCGTCGCCATGTTCAGGATGCCCATCAGCCCCTGCCCCTTGCCCATCGAGAGGTCGCTGCCGAACACCTTCAGCACGGCCTCTTCGGGCACCCCCGCCACCTGCTCCAACGGCTGCCCCGATAGCGTCTCGTCCAGCATCACGGCCCACGCCTTCGCCGAGATGCCCTGCGGGTTCTCCACCGCAAAGTGGTACTTCAGCGTCCCGTCCGGCAGGTCCGTCGCCCACACATAGGCCTGCGATTCGCAGCGCGTGACATGGTTCTCCTCCGGGAACGGCCGCTCGGCGACCTCGGGGGGCACTTCCTTGAAGCGGTCGGCGTACTCAAGCAGCAGTTCGATCCGCTCAGCGCGGTCGACAAAAGCGAAGTCGTCGATGATCTCCGCCAGTGGTTTCGGCATTTCGGTCATAAACCGATCATACCGGGTGCGGCAACGACAGGCCCGGCGCCCGCTCACGTATCGGGGCGCCGGGCCTGCGGCGGCGAGCTCAGTTCACGCGTTCGAAGATCGTCGCGATCCCCTGGCCACCGCCGATGCACAGGCTCACGGCGCCGAACCGCCCGCCCGTACGCTCCAACTCATGCATGACCTTCACCGCAAGGATCGCGCCCGTCGCGCCGACAGGGTGGCCCAGCGCGATCGCCCCGCCGTTCGGGTTCGTCCTGTCCGCCGGGAGGCCAAGCTCGTTTGCGCAGGCGCAGGCAACGCTCGCGAACGCCTCGTTCATCTCGATCACGTCGAGCTGCTCGACCGTCATCTGCGCCCGCTCGAGCGCCTTTCGCACCGCCGGGATCGGCCCGCTCCCCATGATCCGGGGGTCGACCCCGGCCTCGGCGCGCGAAACCATCCGCATCCGCGGCTTCAGGCCGAGCTCCTGCGCCTTCGTCCCGCTCATCACGACCAGGGCCGCCGCCCCGTCGTTGATCCCGCTGGCGTTCCCGGCGGTCACCATCCCGCCCGGCTTGAACGCCGGCCCCAGCTTCCCGAGCGCTTCAAGTGTCGTCGCCCGCGGATGCTCATCGGTGTCGAACACCTTCTCTTCCCGGCCCACCTTCACCGTGATCGGGACGATCTGCTCCTTGAACCGGCCCGCTTCGATCGCCGCAAGCGCCCGCCGCTGGCTCTCCATCGCGAACTCGTCCTGCGCGACCCGGCTGATCTCGAAGTCATCCGCAAGGTTCTCGGCGGTCACGCCCATGTGATACCCGAGGAACGGGTCCGTCAGCAGGTGGATCACGCCGTCCTCGAGCACATCGTGGCCCAGCCGGTACCCGCTCCGGCCCTTGCGCAGGAGGTATGGCATCCGGGTCATGCTCTCCGCTCCGCCCGCAACCACGATCTCCGCATCGCCCGTCTCGATCAGCCGCGCAGCCGTGTTAATCGCTTCGAGACCGCTCCCGCAGATCCGGTTCACGTTCATCGCGGGGGTCGTGATCGAAAGCCCCGCCTTCAGCATCGCGTTCCGCGACATGTAACCGTCCTCCGCCACCTGCCCCACGATCCCCATCACGACATGGTTCACCTGCTCCGGCTCAACACCCGCACGCGCGACCGCCTCGCGGATCACCGTCGCTGCCAGGTCCGAAGCCGGGACATCGCTCAGCGACCCCGAAAGCCGCCCGATTGCCGTACGCACACCGCTCACCAGCACAACATCGTCCATCGAAAAAACCCCCTGTCTGGACACATAGAAAAACAGATGCCCTCGATAGTACTCCGTCAAGCTAGGTCGTGAAACGCATATCTCACGGCATATCCATAGCGACACGCTATTGATTCGCGGGCGTCGGGCTGCCGAACCTCAATGTGTGAACCTGGGGCGCATCTGTTCTCTCGATGGCTTGCTGATCGTCTTCCTGCTTGGGCTGGCGGCAGGTGCGTTCACGCAGGGCCACATGGCGACCGCCGGCATCCTCGTCGCCGCAATCATCATGCGCATCGTAATCGTCCGGCTCGACACGAATCCCAGGGCCGCAGGCCGCCCACGACTGCGGAAGGCTGCGATGGCGACCGGGTTCGCGGTGATCGCCGCCGCGTTCACGATGTTCCTACTTGGCTGAGCCCTCGTTGAATGTGCGCCATGCCTCCAGCACGAGCGCCGCTTCCCACTCCCCGTGCGAAATCGACCGCGCCTCGTTCGGGTGGACACGATCCTCGCCAAGGTTCTGGCGCAGGTAGCTCTCGTGGAACGTTTCCGGGGGGACGAGTTCGAAGCGGTGGTAGACGTGGAGCCGGTCCAGCATCGGCTCGAGCCGGGCGTACATCTCGTTCCGTCGCGCGAGTGCCCGCGCCTGGCTTCGCTTCCCTCCGTCCAGGTTCGACGTCACCCCGCGCTGATGGACGAGAACACAGATATCCTCCCGCCGCAGTGCAAGCCGCACGCACGCTTCGATCGTCTCGACCACCTCGGTGACCTCGAGGGGCGGCAGCCCGCCGACCGTCGCGAGCATTGCCCGCCGTACCTTCCGGAAGAGCGGAGTCCGTCGCAGCGGGGGAGTGTGCGCGACGCGGTCGCTGCCCGTCGCGACCACCCGCCCCATCCGGCCGAACTCCCGTTCGAGCTTCCGGGTGACCGTCTCGAATTCGAGCCAGTACGTGTTGAGCTTGATTTGGAGGATCTCGGGCTCGTACTCGTCCAGCCACTCCGCGAGCTTCCGAATGAGCGTCATATCCGGCCAGATCGGCTTCGCGATCACCTCGACCGGAGTGCCCAGTTGAGCCGTCAGGATCCGGCTGATGACCGCGTGCTGGCGCGACTCTGGCGGGATCGACTTGTCGAAGTCAGAGCTGTTGGTAAGACGAAGGACTCGCATGACGCAACGATAGCGCGACCTCAGTGCGTGTGCGCGCCCGTTCCGGGGCCGTGGCTGTGTCCACCGTGCGACCAGCGGGAGGCGAGCGCATCCCCGGCGGGGGTCGCCGGCCCGCCGCCACGCCGCCCCACGAACGCTGTCGGCGCGGTGTTGTAGACGCGCTTCGCCGGCGCGTCGTCCATCGGACACGCCGCCGCATCGGCCGGCTCGCTGAAACTCCGCGAAACCTCGAACTCGAGCCCACACCGTGTGCACTGGAAGTCATACAGCGGCATTCGACGCTCCCGCCCGCTTCACGCTAGGCTTATTGCAACTCATTGCAGTAAGTATCGACCATCCCCCGGGAGCCCGCCAGATGCCGCCTCGCCTCATCGTCTCCGCTGATTCCAGCCTCCCCGAGGAGAACATCCAGGACTGCCGCGAACTCTGCCGTTCCTTCGCCGCATTCCTCGGGGGCCCGGTCGAACTCGTTATCGCGCCGTCCGCCCTCATGGACCACCTCAATGCGACCTTCGCCATGACTGAGGGCGTCCGTCGCGAGTCCGTCGAGTTCGTCCCGCCCCAGGCGGCCACCATGTCCTCCGCCGATTTCGTCTGGCGCACCGACGGCCGCCCCGACTGGAGCGCGATGTGGGAGGGCTTCTGCGAACTCGCCCTCTACGGCGGCCCGCCCCACCGTGGCGACGACACCGCCCTCAGCGGTGCCGCCCTCCTGGTCGAAGCGCCCCCCGCGCCGGACTTCGACGCCATCGCCGAAATCCGGCGCGGCATCTGGGAGACGACCGGCCTCTTCGCCGAATCCGCCGAGCCCGGCTGGCTTGCGGTCACCTGCTCGTCGCGCCGCATGGCCGCCTGGATGGCCGCCGCGATCATCCTCGAAAACGTCGACGCCCGTTGCGACGACGAGCGCCTGCTCGTCCCCGCCTCCCCCTCCTTCCGCCTCAAGAACGAAGTGAAAAGCATCGTCACCGTCGTCGCGAAGACCCACCACTACTGGCAGGCCCACGTCGCCCAGCAAGCCGCCGCCGCCCGCTAGTGCGTTGGCCCCGGTGATAGAATCCCCCTCAATGTCGCACGTGAACCGCTACAAAGTCGTCTTGCTACCTTCGGATGAAGGCGTCGCCGTCTCCTGCCCCGCCCTCCCCGGGTGCTGGTCCCAGGGCGTCGACGAAGGCGACGCGCTCGCGAACATCGCGTTTGCCATTCAGGAATACCTGGATGCCGTCAACTCGATTGACCGCGAGGGTGTCGTGAAGGAGATCGAGGTAGAGATCGCCGCCTAGTGCCGCGGTTGCCCGGCCAAGGTGTAGGCATTGACGGGGTCGGCCGGGATCGTGCTCGACGCGGGCCTGACGCTCGACGAGTTCAAGACCCTGCTGTAAGTCCGGGCCCGCATCACGATGCGCCAGAACTCAGGCAGCCCTCGATCGCCTCGCGCAGGTTCGCGAACAGATCGTCGAGGTCATCCCCCTCGGTCGCGCACCCCGGTATCGCCGGGACCTCCGCCCAGAAGCCGCCCTCTTCCGCTTCGTGCACGATCACTGTGACCTTCATGCGCAGCTCACCTGGATCACTGTATCGCCCCGGTTCGCCGCTGACGTCTGCTAGACTGCCGTCAACTGCTTGACGGAGGCAGTCCCTTGAAGCGGGTACCACTCGCGCTGCTGGTAGGGTCGCTGGCAGCGTTACTCCTCAGCGCCTGCACCGATGACCCCGCGCCACCGGCGGGCGCCCCCACGGTCGCCTCAACTGCACCGCCGACATCCCCGCCCGGGGGCACCCCCGAACCAACCACCCCGGTCACGCTTCGTGAGCTCTGGCGTGTCGACTACGACGGGGATTCCGGCTACGTCCTCGCCGCTGCCGACGA
>JBPPMX010000290.1:0-2949 GCA_051306275.1 Tepidiformaceae bacterium | reverse complement strand
GGCGTATCCGAGGGCGGCTGCCCACTGTGCGGGGGTGAGCGGGACGGAGCCGAACCACACGTGGAAAGGGGGCAGGTAGGTGTACGCCGTCTGCAATACGGCGAGGACGGCGATCGAGATCCAGATCGCGCGATTCCCGGTGAGCACGCGGCGGGTGAGGCTCGACCGGCGGAGGAAGCGCACGTTGAACAGCACTGCGACCTGGGCGACGACGAGCACGGTGACAGCCGTGGCGCGAGCGGCATCCAGGTCAGCACCTCGAGCAAGTTCGGCGAAGAACGCTGCGGTCGTCGCGGTTGCCACGACGATGCCCATCCCCGCCAGCAAGAGAAAGTTGTGCGAAAGGATCGACTCCCCCGGCGGCCGTGGGGGTCGCTTCATCGTTCCGGGCTCCACGGGTTCGTAGGCGAAGGCGAGCGAGAGGGTGACGGCGGTGACGAGGTTCACCCAGAGGATCTGAGTGGGCTGCAGCGGATCCGGGAAGCCGGCCACCACAGCAGTGAAGACGACCAGGGCCTGACCGAGAGTCGTGGCCAGGATGAACACCACCGACTTGCGCAGGTTGTCGTAGACGCGCCGGCCCTCACGTACCGCTCGCTCGATGGTGGCGAAGTTGTCATCGGCGAGAACGACGTCCGAAGCGTCTTTGGCGGCCTCTGTTCCCTTCATGCCCATGGCGACGCCGACGTCGGCGCGGGTCAGGGCGGGGGCGTCGTTGACTCCGTCGCCGGTCATCGCGACGACGGAGCCGAGGGATTGAAGCGCCGCGACGATTCGCAGTTTGTGTTCCGGGCTGGTGCGCGCGTACACGTCGACATCTGCGACGACGTCCCGCAGCTGCCGGTCGTCCATCCGGTCGATCTCGGCCCCGGTCAGCACTAGCGCGTCGCTGCCGGCGACACCCATCTCGGCGGCGATCGCCTGCGCCGTCAGCGCGTGGTCGCCGGTGATCATCTTCACCCGCACCCCCGCCTCCCGGCATTCGGCGATCGCGGCCGTCGCTTCAGGTCGCGGCGGGTCGGCGATCGCGACGACGCCCAGCATCACCAAGTCGTGGAGATCGTCGGGTTCGACGGTCACGGCATCCGGTGGCATGCTGCGGCGCGCCGCAGCGAGCACCCGCATTCCCCTTGCGGTGTATGCGTCTACCAGCAACTGCCACCGATCCCGATCGATCGGTTCCTGGCCTCCGTCGTCGGCCCGCTGGTGCTCGCAGAGGGCGAGCAAGCGGTCGGGGGCACCCTTGACGAAGACCCACTGCTCGCCCTGCACCGACCGATCCAGGGTGGCCATGTACTTCGCTTCGGCCCCGAACGGAATCTCGTCCTGCCGCGTGTAGCCGGTCAGGTCGATGCCCGCCTTGTGGCCGAAAGCGACGAGAGCACCTTCTGTAGGATCCCCGACGACGCGCCACGCACCTGCCTGGGTGCGGTCAAGTCGCGCGTCATTGCAGAGGGCGAGGGCGAGCGCCAGCGCGCGAAGGTCGGGGGTGTCCGCGGCAGTCGCGTCGCCGCCTCGCAGGACCTCACCGCCGGGGTCGTAGCCGTCACCGGTGACCGTGTATCGCGACGCGGTCGTCTCGGCCGCCCGCACGGTCATCTCGTTCTTGGTGAGAGTGCCGGTCTTGTCGGAGCAGATGACGGTGACCGACCCGAGGGTTTCCACCGCGGCCAGCCGGCGGGTGATCGCCTGCCGCGCGGCCATCTGCCGCACGCCCAGCGCAAGGGTGATCGTCACCACTGCAGGCAGACCCTCTGGCACCGCGGCCACCGCGAACGCGATCGCTGAGGAGAGAAGCAGCTCGACGGAGTCACCGTGCAGAAGGAACCCGAGCGCAACCATGACGATCGTCAACAGAAGCACGGTGACCGTCACCTGACGCCCCAGCCGGTTGATCGAGCGGATGAGTGGGGTGTCCGTGTGCTCGACGTCGCTTACCAGCTGCTGGATGCGCCCGAGTTCCGTGCGGACTCCCGTCGCGGTGACGACCGCGACCGCTCGTCCGCCAACGACGACCGATCCTGCGTGCAGCATGTTGTGCCGGTCGCCGACGGGTTCTTCGTGTTCCCCCGTTCTGGTGTCCTTCGCAGCGGGCACCGCCTCACCCGTCAGTGTCGCCTCATCCGCCCGGACATCACGGGCTTCGACAAGCCTGGCGTCCGCGGGTGCACGGTCGCCCGCATGGACCCGGATGATGTCGCCTGGGACGAGTGCGGCGGCATCGATGTCGTGCCACCCGCCATCGCGTCTGACAGTCGCTTGTGGAGTCAGCATCCGTCGGATGCCGCGCAGTGCCTTCTCCGCCTGTCCCTCCTGGATGAAACCGATGATGGCGTTGATCAGCGCCACCGCGAGGATCACCGATGCGTCGATATAGTCGCGCGACGCGAGCTTGATCACCGCTGCGGCGAGGAGGACGTAGATGATGGCGTTGTTGAACTGCGCGAGGAACCGCAGAGCCGGGTGCACGGTCGAAGGCTCGGGAAGACTGTTGGGGCCGAAGTGCGCATGACGCCGCTGGACCTCCTGCGACTCGAGTCCCGCGCGAGTGGTCGCAAGGCCCTCGAGCACCTCGGCGGCCGGATGAGCGTGCGGGTCGTTCGCTGAGCCCGCCGCGGCGGCCGGGTGGTGGGTGAGGTGTTCCGGCGTCCGATCTGGTCGTGGAAGGGATGGATCCTGCGCATCGCGTCGCTCATCATCCTGGCTCGGACCGTGCACTGTCGATGGAAGATCCGTGCCGTCATCCACTTCTCTGCTCCATTCCGATTCGCTTCGAATCCCGTCCAGGGCCGTCTCTTCTGCGCGGCCTCTGTCCCTCTACTGTGCATGCCCGAACGGCCCGCGAGTAGGGCCAACAGTCCTGAAAGGGACTTCCGTCTCTACCTGAGGCGTGCGCGACACCCGATGATGGAACAGGTCAGCACGACGTGGCGCCAATCGAAGATGGGT
>JBPPMX010000289.1:0-7344 GCA_051306275.1 Tepidiformaceae bacterium | reverse complement strand
ATGAGCTTATAAAGAGTCGACCGGCCGAAGCCGATCAGCCGGCAGGCCTCCGGGATGGTGACCAGCATTGGTTCGAGCTGGGCTATCTCCGTCGGCTGCGAAGATGTGGTCATCTGACTCCTCCTGTGTAGGTTTATGCGCGTGTCTATGGACGCGCCGCCTGCGGATGTCGTAGTATCGCCACGTACATCAGACGATATCAACGTAACGAAGACGTGATGCTGCCAACCTCGCCCGAGACTCTCGCCGCTGCGCTCACTGACCTAATCCAGCACGCTGGGGCTGCGCGGCACCGTCGATGGACAATCGAAGGGGATGCCGGCGATGGGGCTGAGTTTCCACCCTTGTGGTTCGTCGGGACGGGTGGCTACTGGCGAGTGGAGAGCGATGCCCCGGTCCCACTCCCGTTTCCGAGCGCGCTTTTCCTAGAAGCTCTCCGAGCTGCGGATTGGCTTGACCTGCTAGTGCTCGAACGGAGCGAGATGAGCTGGTGGCTGACTCCGGGGGACGAACGAGGTGAGTGGCTCAGGCGTGCCATCCCCTTCCTCGAGCGTTTCGGAACGCTCGATGTCTTGACAGCTGACGACGTGAGGGTGCCCTGTGAAGTCTTCATCCGCACCCTAGTTCACCTGCGCCTCGGTTTCCTCGCCGCCCTCAACGCCGAAGGCGATGCACTCCCTGACGATGTTGCGCGGTTATGGCGCTGCTATTTGGCTAGCCAGAAGCTCGATCCTGCCCTTTGGATGCTGAGAGATCTGCTTGCGCGGGTGGACACGGGTGACCCGGGAGTTCTCCTGCGCGCCATTCGCCACGTGATTGCCGTTTGGGTGTCGGTCGAAACGTATCAGCTTGATTTCACCCGATCGGACTTTCTTATCGAGGATGAGCCGTTCTCTCCGGCGGTCATCCCGTCGACTGGACGAGCGGCGGTTCTCGCCCTTCTAGGCGTTACGCTGAGGGCTATTTCGCTCCCAGCCGAATCCTCGAGTCTCCACGAATGTTCGAATTGCGGCTCGGTCTTCGTGGCGGACCGCCGGCGCCTGCGCGGAGATTCGAGGAACAGGTTCTGTGGGGACAAGTGCGCATCCCGACACCGATCCCGCGAGTACCGCGCTAGAAAGAAGGAGTCCGATGATGGCACGAAGGGGTAGCAACGAGGGTTCGGTCTACAGGCGTGCCGACGGCCGCTGGGCGGCGTCCGTCACGCTGGGCTACGAAGGCGAGCGGCGCGTGCGCAAGTCGTTCTATGGCCGCACCCGCAGGGAAGTCGCGGAGAAGCTCGCAACCGCGCTGCGGGACCATCAGCACGGCCTTCCGCTGCCGGGTGACCGGGTAACCGTCGGGGCGTTCGTTGAGCGGTGGCTCGCGGGCGCAGAGGCCCGGCTCCGCCCGCTGACATACCGTTCCTACACAAGCATCGCGCGCGAACACCTCATACCCGATCTCGGGCGCATCGCCCTCGTGAAGCTCACGCCGGCGGAGGTTCAGAAGTACGTCGGGCGAAAGCTCGCCGCGGGCCTCAGCCCTTACACCGTGCGAAACCACCACGCGCTCCTTCGCCGGGCGCTCGCCGACGCCGTCCGCTGGGGCGAGGTTCAGCGGAATGTCGCGACCATTCAGCCCGGGCCGCGGATCATCCGCACCGAAGTGCGCCCGCTCTCACCCGACGAGGCCCGGAAGTTCCTCGACGCGGTCACCGGCGAGCGGCTCGAGGCGATGTACTCCGTCGCGCTCGGTCTCGGCTTGCGCCAGGGTGAAGTGCTCGGCCTCGGGTGGGACGATGTGGACCTCGATGCCGGCATGCTTCACGTCCGCAAGACGCTGCAGCGCTATGAGAAGGCGTACCACCTCGGCGAGCCGAAGACCGCGAAGTCCCGCCGCTCCCTCGGCCTCCCGGCGCCGCTCATCGACGCACTCCGCGCGCAGGGCACCCGACAGAAAGCGGAGCGGGTCCGCGCCGGCTCCGCCTGGGAAGGCGCAAGGTGGGGACTCGTCTTCTGCAACGAGCTCGGCGCTCCGCTCTCGGGAAGCTCCGTCACGCACGCCTTCCAGGCGCAGCTCGAGGCGGCCGGCCTACCTCGGCAGCGGTTCCATGATCTGCGCCACGCGGCGGCCTCATTTATGCTGGCTCAAGGTGTCCCGATGCGCACCGCGATGGAAGTACTCGGGCACTCGGAGATCGCCACGACGATGAACCTCTACAGCCACGTCGCTCCCGAAATGCAGCGCGACGCTACCGAGCGCACCGCGCGGCTCCTCTGGGGCGCCAGCTAGTCTGGAGCGCGTGGCTGTCAGCGTGGCTGTCAAACGCCTGCGCTGAGGTCGTCGAGTTCGGTTTCCAGATTCAATGCCCCCGTAGCTCAGCGGATAGAGCAGTGGTTTCCTAAACCATGTGCCTGGGTTCGATTCCCGGCGGGGGTACCAATACTCGGAAGCTTCATCTGACATAATCAGGTTCGATGGGCGTCTCCCTTACCGGATAGCTCACGACACGGATCCCGTCACGGGTTGTTCACTTCCCCGCAACACGCGCCAGTAACTGGAGCCCGGTTCTGCCGGTCTTACTTGGTGAAGAGCACTGAGGTGCCAAGCGAATCCAGGACTGCGGGTATTGCTATGAGGTTCGGCCTCTTTGGTCATCGTCGGGAATCAGCCACAGAGCGTGGGCAGGTGCTGGTCCTCTTTGCGCTCGGTACGGTCGCCTTCATCGGACTCGTGGGGATGGCCGTCGATATGGGTAAGATCGTCACCACGCGCACCAGCCTCCAGAAAGCGGCGGACGCGGCGGCCTTCGCCGCCGCGCAAGATCTCCCGACCGCAGCCACGGCGTCGTCTACCGGCGAGTACTACGTTGAGCTGAACAGCGGGAGCGGCACGACGAGCGCCGTTGTGACCATCACCTCCACTTTTGGGTCGAACGACACGGTGCGAGTGACAGCTCGGCGCCATGTCGATTACAGCTTCCTGAAGGTGCTAGGACTCGACGGCATGGACGTCTCCGCGAGCGCAACTGCCCGCGTAGGGACCTACGTTGGTGGCTCGGGCTTGCTGCCGTGGGCATTCATCGCAAGTAACGAGAGCAACAGCAAACTGCTCCAGAATCCGTGCTACCTCGGCGAGACAAATGGCGTGCCGAACTTCAAGCAGAATGTCTCGTGCGAGATTAAGTATGGAGCAGGATCGAATGAGGGCGGAGATTTCGGTGCACTCGCCCTGGGCGGCAGCGGAGCAACGCAGTACCGAAATAACATCCGCGACGGTTCAACCGACGCGTTCCGGATTGGTCAGAAGGTGCCGGCGGAAACCGGGAACATGAGTGGGCCGACGAACCAGGGTGCGGTGGACCGGTTCTCGAAGGCGCCACCATCGTCGTGTCCGACGAACAACCTCAGTGACCTGGTTACGTTCAACCAGGACGGGACCACCTCGATCAAGCCAGGATGCGAGACGCACCCGCGCATCGGGATCATCCCCGTGGTGGACAGGATCGACAACCCCAATATGTCCACGATCGTCGGATTCAGTTTCGTCCTGCTCGAAAGCGTCAACGGCAGCGGAAACAACCAGTCGGTGAAGGTACGCTTCGTCGAGTTCGTAACGGAGATTCCCGGAGGCATCTACGAAGGGTGGGGCGGCGGTTCGACCTCGCTGAAACTCGTGGAGTGAGTCGGTCGCCCACGGGCCGCCATCGCCCTGGGCCGGCGCGTGGTGCCACCCGCCCTGCTGACGCGCATGGTCGCGTTGGGATATCGCGGGTCGCCTCCTTAAATAGCTCGTATCGATCCTTGCCCTGGCCAGTCACGGTCACTTGGGGATGGCGTTAACGCTTCGTTACGTCCCGTAACAGACGGGGAACGAGCGGGTAGTACTCGGTGCCCGCACGGCGAGAGCCGCGGGTACCGGGGAGTGCAATGCAACGGATCGTTATTATCGGCGCCGGCTATGTCGGGCTCGTCACCGGCGCGTGTCTCGCTGCGCTTGGGCATCGGGTGACCTGCCTGGAGATAGACCGGAGCCGCCTCGCCAAGCTCAAGGTTGGCGTAACCCCATTCCACGAGCCCGGGCTGGATGACCTGATCCAGCGCGGCCACGCGGATGGCTCGCTCTCATTCGACGACGACTACGCCGCCGCGATCCCCGGCGCCGACTTCGTGTTCCTCGCCGTGAACACGCCCCCCAGCGCTGGCGGACACGCCGACACGTCCTTCGTCTTCCGGGCCGTGGAGAGTATCGCGCCCCACGTGAGCCACGAGGCGATCATCATCACGAAGAGTACGGTCCCCGTCGGAACCGGCGACCGCATCGAAACCGCCCTCCGCGCGTCGGGACGCCGCACATCCGTCGTCTCGAACCCGGAGTTCCTCGCGGAAGGCACCGCCGTCCGCGATTTCTTCGCGCCAGACCGGATCGTCGTTGGCGCCGATGACCCCGAAGCCGCGTCCGCCGTCATCGCCCTCTACGACGGGATCGAGGGGGGCACGCGGATCGTCACTTCCCGCCGCTCGGCGGAGCTCGCGAAGTACGCAGCGAACGCCCTCCTTGCCACGCGGATCTCCTTCATCAACGAGATCGCGGGCATCTGCGACTCGGTCGAGGCCGACATCGAAGAGGTGCGCGCGATCGTCGGCGCCGATTCGCGAATTGGGCCGTCGTTCCTCCGCGCCGGGCTTGGCTGGGGTGGCTCGTGCTTTCCGAAAGACGTCCAGGCGCTCGCCCAGATGGCACGAGCCGGCGGAGTTGAGCCGCGGATCCTCGAGTCGGTCACGCTAGTGAACGCCCATCAGCGTGAGCTCGCTGCCCAACTCCTCGTGCGCGCTACCGCCGGACATGCGGCGCCGGTCGTCGCCGTGCTTGGTCTAGCCTTCAAGCCAAACACCGACGACCTTCGTGAATCCCCCGCGTCGTACGTCATTCGCCGCCTACTCAATGCCGGTATCGAGGTGCGGGTACACGACCCGGTTGCAGCCGTGCCCGCTTCGGTAGCCGGGCCAGGAGTGACTGCCTTCGACTCCGCATACGAGGCCGCCATCGGCGCGCACGCGATGATCCTCTGCACAGAATGGTCCGAGTACCTCGACCTCGACTGGGGACGCATGCGCGAGGCGATGGCCGGTCGCTTCATCCTCGACGGCCGGAACGTCCTCGATGCGCACGCCGTCCGCTCCGCCGGCCTCCAGTACCGGGGCTTCGGCCGCGGGGATGCGGAGCCGATGATCCACGCCGAGCCACCGATCGTCGCGGCCGCTCTTTCGTTGAACGGGGCCTGATTTTGGCGCTCGCTGAGGCTCCGCTCCGACCCGATACGCCCGCGCGCCTCGTTGAAACGCGCGTCGAATGTGCAGGCAAGTTCCTGAGCGTCGGTGGCGAGAAGCTCTACCTGAAGGGTGTCACCTACGGCACCTTCGCTACGGACGACGACGGCACCGAGATCCTCGACCGGACGACCGTCGCGAGCGACTTCGCCTCGATCCGTGCGGCCGGATTCAACACCGTCCGTGTCTACACCACGCCGCGGCGATGGTTGCTCGATGAGGCGGCCGCGAACGGGCTCTATGTCCTCGCGGGATTGCCGTGGGAACAGCACATCGCGTTTCTCGATGACCGCCGTCGGTCGCGCGACATCGTGACGCGGGTCAAGGATGCGGCCGCAGCTTGCGCCGGACACCCGGCACTCCTCGGGTTCGCGGTTGGGAATGAGATCCCCGCGCCAATCGTGCGGTGGCACGGCGCGCGGAAGGTTGAGCGCTTCATTCACCGGCTCTACCGCGCCGTGAAGGAAGTCGATCCCGATGCCTTGGTCACGTACGTCAATTACCCGAGCACCGAGTACCTCTCGCTCCCCTTCCTCGATTTCGTTGCCTTCAACGTCTACCTCGAAGACCGCGACCGCCTGGAGGCGTATCTCGCTCGCCTCCAGAACATCGCTGGCGACCGGCCGCTCGTCCTCGCCGAGATCGGGCTCGATAGCCGCCGGAACGGCGAGTCCGCCCAGGCGGAGTCGCTTCGATGGCAGCTTGAGTCCGCCTACGGCGCCGGGTGTGCGGGAGCCTTCGTCTTCTCCTGGACAGATGAGTGGCATCGCGGCGGTATGGAGATCACTGACTGGGACTTCGGCCTCGTCACGCGGGATCGCCGCCCCAAGCGTGCGCTCGAAGCCATCGCAGGCCAGCTCGCGACGGTGCCATACGCTCGCACAACCTGGCCCATGGTCTCGGTCGTGGTCTGCACCTATAACGGGGCACGCACGATCCGCGACTGCATGGAGGGGCTCGCGCAGCTGGAATACCCCAACTTCGAAATCATCGTCGTCGACGACGGCTGCACCGATGCGACCCGCGACATCGTCGGCGAGTACGATGTACGTCTCATCTCCACCGAGAACCGGGGGCTTGGCAGCGCCCGGAACACCGGGATGGAGGCGGCCCGGGGTGACTACATCGCCTACACCGACGACGACGCCCGGCCTGATCCCCACTGGCTGCACTTTCTCGTGACCACCTTCGAACGCGGCGGCTACGCGGTCGTCGGTGGGCCGAACATCGCGCCCCCCGGCGACGGGCCGATCGCCCAGGCGGTGTACCACTCGCCCGGCGGCCCCATCCACGTCCTGCGAACTGACACCGACGCCGAGCATGTCCCCGGCTGCAACCTCGCCTTCCGCACCGACGCGCTTCGAGCGATCGGAGGCTTCGACCCGATCTATCGCGCAGCCGGCGATGACGTCGATGTTTGCTGGCGAATCGAGGAGGCGGGCGGGACCATCGGGTTCAGCCCCGGGGCGATGGTATGGCACCACCGCCGCAACTCGGCGCGCGCCTACTGGCGACAGCAGCAGGGTTACGGGAAGGCGGAAGCGCTCCTCGAACAGAAGTGGCCGGAACGCTACAACGCGCCCGGGCATCTCCGCTGGGGCGGGCAGCTCTATGGGCACGGCGTGACTCGACCGCTCGGCCTCGGCAAGGCGCTCATTTATGGCGGGACCTACGGGAGTGCGCCATTCCAGTCGGTCTACCAGCCGGGGCCTCGCGTCTGGAACGCCCTCCCGCTGATGCCGGAGTGGTTCCTCGTCTGTGCCGCTCTCTTAGCCGCCGGGCTCCTCGGGTTCGACTGGGCGCCGCTGCTCGTCCTCATCCCGATTGCGCTCGCCGGGCTCCTCGTCCCGGTCGCGCAGGCGTTCCTCGCCGCGCGGAGAGCCGTGATCACCCCTGACGAGTCCCACGGATGGAGCCGTGCACGGATTCGCGCGCTCGTGATGTGGTTCCACCTCGTCCAGCCTGCGGCCCGGCTCAAGGGACGCCTCGCGCACGGGCTGACCCCATGGAGGCGGCGCGGACACTCCCGCTA
>JBPPMX010000288.1:0-3754 GCA_051306275.1 Tepidiformaceae bacterium | reverse complement strand
GAACATCGTCTGCCTGCCAAAGCCGCCGCGGAGCGTGCCGGTACTCATCGGGGGCGGTGGCGAGAAGGTCGCGCTCCGGATCGTCGCCGAGCAGGCGGACATCTGGAATAACCGCGCGGGCGACCAGGCGGTCCTCGGCGCGAAGCTCGATGTCCTGCGCGGCCACTGCGAGGCGGTTGGGCGCGACTTCAACGAGATCACGATCAGCCAGCAGTGCCTCGTCGCGATTGCGCCGGACGAGGAGAGCGCCGGGCCGATGGTCGAGAGCGCGCAGAAGATCTTCGGCGGGCACCTCGGCGACCCCGCGGGGCCGATGGCGATTTCTGGCAGCCCGGCGACCGTCCGCGCGCGTATCCAGCAGCACATCGACCTCGGCTGCACGATGTTCCAGGTCGAGTTCTTCGGCCGCGACCCGCGCGAACCCGCCCGCCTCTTCGCCGAAACGGTGATGCCGCACTTCCGCTAGGCCGCGCCCGCTATTCGGGGATGGTGATCGGCCACCCGGGCTGGTCTCCGAAGTCGAAGTCTTCTCCCGTGGGGAGCCGGAACTTGATCGTGTACTCCCCAGGGCCGGGGAGCGTGATTATCTGGCCTTCCTGATACACGCCATCGGTCAGGTCGCAGAAGCACACGCCTTCGGAATAGGGCGAGGGCGGGCCAAGCGGGTAGCCCGAGCGTGAGCCGCCGAGCCAGAATCCACCCGCATCGATCACCCACGGCCACAGGTGATGCCGCGCGGTCATGAGCTTGCGAATCGCCGCATCTGCATCCGGCCCCGGCTCCAACGGCCATGCAGTTTCATCCGCGATCGTCTGGAGCAGATCAACCGCGACGCCGGTTGCCTCCCACTCAACCTTCAGAAGGTACCCGGAAACCTGGAGTTTCTTGATCGTGAACAAGGTTCCACCGACGGCGAGCGGACCTTCCGGCAACGGAAGCGATGGCGCCTCGACGATCGCGATCGTCAGCGGGAACTCCCAGTTGCCGGTGTAGCTCGTCTGACCGGGGGGATACGCAGCATGGAGCCGGGTGACCCGGAATGTGACCTCGTGCGACGCACCGGGGCCGCCCGCGAGGGGCCCGAAGTCGAGAGCGGTGACATAGCCATCCTCATCTTCGAAACCGGTGCCGGATGTCCACGCCAGCGACTGCCCCGAGGAATCGACAAGTTCGAACTCCGCTGGGTCAGGAAACGGCACCAACGTGATCGGTGCAGATGGATCACGTGACGTCTTCACAAGGACGGTTGTGCGCATCTCGTCCGCATATGTGCCGACGACGGTCACCTGAAAGCCCTGATCGCCCTGCGCTGCCCCGACGGGAGCGAAATCACTCGGCGGGATTCCCGCTGACTGCCGAACCTTGTCTTCGGCGGCCGAATCCATGAACGGCAGGACCTGCGCGAACTCGCGGTAGGCGGGGACGTATTCGGCGGCGGCGATGTTCGCACCGGCGATGGAGGCGACCACGCCCACCCCGGCGAGTGCCGTCCGGCGCCGGTGGCGGCGGGGCTGTCGCGTGGGTGATTGTGCGGCGGCGGCGAGTGCGCGCGACCCGAGCGCCGGGGGGACGGCGATGTCCAGTGCGGTGAGCTGGTCTTCGAGCGATGCGTTCATGGGTTCGTCCTTCCGTTGCCAAGCAGGTCATCACGCAGGCGGGCAAGCGCGCGGCGTCCGGCGACGCCGGCGGCGGGGCCGGTCATCCCGAGCGCAGCGCCGACCTCCGCGTAGTCGAGCCCGGCGCCGTAGCGCAGCGCCACGAGTTCGCGGTCACGGGGGCGAAGGCGCCGGATCGCGGCGAGGAGTTCGGCCGGGTCGACCGCGCCGGGGAGTTCGAGCGGGCCATCGGGGATGTCGCGCAGGCGGGTCAGCTTTTCGCGCAGGAGGTGGCGGCGGCGTGCGAGCCGTCCGTGATCCGCGGCGACGCTGACGACGATCCGCCAGAGCCAGGATTCGATGGTCCCCCGGCCCGGGTCGAAGGTATCGACCCGGCGGATGGCGCGTTCGAGCGCATCCTGGGCGAGGTCATCCGCCTCGACATCGCCCCGGGAGACCATCGCAGAGAACCGGTAGACCCGCTCGGCATACCGGTCGCAGAGCTCTTCGGGCGCGAGGAATACCGCCGGCTCGACGGTGGCGGGAGCCGGGGCTGCCGCTGCTTCGCTCGCCTGGAGTGCGCTCTGCATGACGTACATACGCACCTCGCGCGGGAAAACGAACAGCGAAGCCTAGTCGCGCGGCCTCGACCAGTAGTCGGGTGTCTCCCTGAGGATCTGCCTGCTGCCCGGCAGGCAGCAGTCCAGGTGCCGGTACACCCATTGAATGATCATGCGATCGGGCGTGTTCAGCCCGGCGGGTTCGAGGACGGTGAGCTTGAAGGATTGAATCAGGCGGTCGATGTCCCGTTCGAGGAGGTCCACCATGCCAGCGATCTCGGGCCGCGGATAGCCGAGATGCCGAAGGACGAGAACCCGGATCTCAACGGCCGAAAGCGTGTCACAGTGCGCATCCGAGGTCCTCTCAAGATACTCGCGGATGTCGGCGGAGAATGCCGCCTGCTGTTCAGGAGAATACGCGAGCACGGCGCAGTAACGCCGGTAGAGCGCTGAGTCCTTACCCCGGACCCAGTCCAAACAACTCGCCAGCCTGCGCGGTCTGCGTTTGTCGTTCTCCATCGCTCGCTCCTTGCACCGGAATTCCGCCCACCCCGGTCGCGACGCAGCAGTCTGACACATTTGCTGCGAGTCTCGCTACCCATCGGAGTGCCATGAGGCGCTTCGCGCTCGCGACCGCGCCCCCGAACCTCGCCCGCATGGCAGTGGCGCTCTCTCCCTCGCTTTCGGAGCATCAGCGGCAGACGGCGCGGCGGCCGGCGGTGCGGGTTCGGGTGGCGTCGACGCGCGGCGGGCACGATGTGCTGCGGTGGGAGCTGGAGGACGGGGCGAGCGGCGGGAACAACCCTGTTGCGGTGGTGGTGAGTCAGAGTACGGCGCTGGTGGCGGTGATGCGGACGGGGGCGGAGGTCCACAAGTTTGCGGTGACGAACCCGGCGCACGGGTCGCTAACGCTCTCCTGGGCGAACCAGTTCGCATCGCAGAGTGGGAGCGGGATCGGGCTCTCGGCGCAGCCGAGCTCGAACAACGTGGGGGTTGTGTACTACCGCTCGAGCGATTTGCGGTTCCGGCTCTCGACGAACAACGGGAGCACGTGGGGGAGCGAGGGGACGGTGGACACGGCGCCAACGGCGGCGGGCCCGTGCGCGTTTGCGTTTGCGCCGGACGGTTCGGGGTGCGCGTTCTGGTCGAACGGCTCTGGCGACATCATCCGGGTGCGGCGCAACAGCGGCGGGACCTGGGGGTCTCCGGCGACGTGGACGAACTTGACGGACGGGATCACGGGGATCTCGGCGGTGCACTTCGGCGGGGACTATCACCTGCTGATCACGGGCCTCGAAGACACGACGGGGAACCCGCGGGTGTGGGGCTGCATCCTCGGCGACGGGAACTTTCCCAGCGATACCTGGGGCTCGCTGGCGGCGCTGGCGGAAGCGGACGCGGCGAGCGGCGTGACCTATTCCGGGCCACAGTTGACGGTGCTGCCGGGGCTGCGGATGCGGGGTTCGGTGGGTGTGGTGGACGCGGGGCCGGTGGCGGTGAGCCGGGCGTACACGTTCCACGCGGCGTACGACGGTGGTGTGACTTCGCCGTGGAGCGAGCTTGAGCCGCACGAGGCGTTGGGATCGGCGGGGCTGGGGA
>JBPPMX010000287.1:0-12030 GCA_051306275.1 Tepidiformaceae bacterium | reverse complement strand
CGGGAGCGCGCGGGCTTCCTCGATGGTGAGGACGCGGCGGGTGGGACGTTCCATGAACATGTCTATCCGATGGTATCAGAGCGGGCAGCGGTGAAGGTGGGCGTGGGTTTCCGTATAGTCCGGCGCACGGCACACCGGGGGAATCGCATGGTTGGAGCGTTCGCGGGGCTTCGCATCCTGGATTTCACGCAGGGCATCGCGGGGCCGATGGCCTGCATGATCCTTTCGGACTTCGAGCCGGACGTGATCAAGGTGGAGCCGCCGGGTGGCGATCGGATGAAGGAGCACCCGGGGTACCTCGCGTGGAACCGGAACAAGCGGCGCGTGACGCTGGACCTGCATACCTACGAAGGCCTGCACGCGGCGAAGGAACTGATCGCGACAGCGGATGTGGCGGTGTTCGATGCGCTCCCCGGCGAACTGGAGCGGCTGGGGCTGGATGGCGCCACGCTGACAGCGAAGCACCCCGCACTGCTTCACACGTGGATGCCCCCGTACGGCGAGGAGGGGCGTTGGAGCCAGCTCCCACCCGACGACATGCTTCTCTCAGCCGTGACCGGGATCTCGTTCATGCAATTCAGCCGGGCGGATGTGCCGGTGTACCTTGTTTCCCCCCAGGCCAGCTATGGGCAGGGGATGCTGGGAGCGACGGCAATCGCGACGGCCTTGTACGAACGCCAGCGGAGCGGGCTGGGCCAGTCGCTGGTGGTGAGCGGGCTGGACGGCGTGGCCGACATCGAAGCGGGCGGGGCAATACGGGCAGAGGGGGTGATGCGGTTTGGCGGTGACCCGCGCGGTGGGATCCCGTACTACCGGCTGTATCGGTGTTCGGACGGTCTCTGGTTATTCCTCGGTACGCTCACCCAGCCGTTCTTCCTTAAAGCGCTGGAGGCGGTCGACTGCATGGACCTCATGGCACACCCCGAGATCGGGGGGGATTTCACAACGCTGCAGCTGCCTCCCGGCCGGGACATCGCGATCGAGCGGTTGAACGAACGGTTCGCGGAGAAGACGCGGGACGAGTGGCTGAAGATCCTGTACGACAACGGGGTGCCGCGCGGTCCAGCCGGGATCCGCGAGAAGTGGTTCGACAGCGAAACGGTGGCCGAGAACGAGATGCGTGTGGTGCTGGGACATCCAGAGCTTGGGCCGGTCGAGCTGCCGGGGGTACCGGTGAAGCTACCGGAGACGCCAGGATCAGTCCGGCATCACACGCTCGACGTGAAGGTGGAGGCGATCGAGCCGCATGTGCCAACCGTGGGCGGAGTGGGTGCGGGGGGCCCAGCCGCGAAGGGTGCGCTGGACGGGATCCGGATCCTCGACATCGCTTCGTTCATTGCCGGGACCTATGCCCCTGCGATCCTTTCGAACTATGGCGCGGACGTGATCAAGGTGGAAGCGCTCGAAGGCGATGCGTTCCGGGCGTTCGGGCTGGGGTTCATCGCCTACAACCGGGGAAAACGTGGGCTCTCAATCAACCTGAAGGATCCGCGCGGACTCGAGCTGTTCTACGAGATGGTGCAGCAGGCGGATGTCGTGCTGGACAACTATCGGCTCGGCGTCCGCGAGCGGTTGAAGGTGGACTACGAGTCGCTGCGGAAGGTGAACCCGCGGATCATCACCTGCTCGGTGACCGCGTACGGGCCGGTGGGGCCATATTCCACGGACCCGGGGTTCGATCCTATCCTGCAGGCGCGAAGCGGGATGATGGCGGCGCAGGGCGGAGTCACCGGGCCGGGGGTAGGCGAGCCTGTCTTCCACCAGATCGCAGTGAACGACACGGCTACAGCGACGATGGCGGCGTTCGGCGTGGTAGCGGCACTGTACGCACGCGAGATCACGGGGCGGGGACAGGACGTGCAGACAAGCCTCGCGAACCAGAGCGTGCTCTGCCAGTCGGGCGAACTGACCTGGTACGAGGGGCGGCCGGCGAGCCCCCTGGGAGGAGAGGACTGCGTGGGAGTGGGCGCGCTGCGACGGTTCTACGAGTGCGCAGACGGTTGGGTGGCGTTCGCCGCATCGAAGCCGGAGCATTTTCATGCGGTCGCGGTCGCTATGGGGCACCCGGAGTGGGCCGGCCGGTACACGGCCGAGACAGCTCTCGCAGAATCTCGGGACGGCGCCCTCGCAGGCGCGATCGCGGAGGCGGCTTTGGGCCTGACGCGGGAGGATGCCGTCGACCGGCTCCTGACGAGGGGCGTCCCGGCCGCTCCGGCGCTTCGGATCGAAGAGGTGATGGATGGTCCGTTCATGCGCCAGAACGGATTCTTCGAGGAGTACACCCACCCGCAGTGGGGGAAGGTAGAGGGCGCCCGCCGCCTGGGACGCTGGAGCCGGACGCCCGGTGCGTACCGGTACCCGGCGCCGCTGATCGGGGAGCACAGCGTCGAGCTGCTGCGTGAGTTCGGGTTCGAGCAGGAGCGGATTGACGGGCTGCTCGCTGGAGGCGTGGTCCTGCAGGCCTGAAATGGCGAGGAAGAGTTAGCGGATTTCCTTCCGCGCACGAGAGGGAAGGCTTACCCTTTCCCTATGGAAATTAACTGGCTGGGCCGCAACTGCTTCCGGCTACGCGGGCGGGATGGCGTGGTCATCACGGATCCGTGCCCGAAGGAGAGCGGCTATACGCTGGGCAAGCCGCCTGCGAACATCGTCACGCTGAGCCGGAAGGACGATCCCGGCTATAGCGCGGTGGCGGCGGTTGGCGGTGAGCCGCGAGTGCTCGATGCACCCGGCGACTACGAGATCGGTGGGATCCTGATCCACGGCGTGGCCGTAAAGCGGGCCGACGGGACGAGGAACGTGATCTTCGTGGCGGAACTCGATGGCGTGAAGGTGGCCCATCTCGGCCAGCTCACCTCGGCTCCGACGGCGGCGACGCTGGAAGAGGTCGGCGATGTCGACGTGCTGTTGATCCCGGTCGGTGGCGCGAACGCGCTTACCGGCGCGCTGGCGCAGGACATCATGACGGCGATGGACCCGCGTATCGCGATCCCGATGAACTACAAGACGGAGGCCGAGACGATGGATCTCGACCCGCTTGAGCGCTTCCTGAAAGAAACGGGTTCGAAGGTCGAGCCACTCCCGCGCCTCCAGGTTTCGAAGTCGAGCCTGCCCGCCGAACTGTCAGTCGTGGTGCTGGGGACGAAGTAGGGCCGTCAGTCAGCCGCGCGGCTGGGCTTCGAAAGCATCACGAATGGAGCAGTCGCCGAGCAGGGCGTCGGTTGTGAGGGTGGCATCGACCCAGGCGTCTACCGGCGCCGTGATGTGGTAATAGCCCGAACCCCGCTCGCCGTCCGCTCCGAATGCGCCCGGCTCAGCAAGGACGAAGCTATCCGCGCTGAGGCGCTCCAACTCGGGGAGGAGCGCGACCTCCGCACCGCCGGGGCTCGAGAGTGCAGGCACATCCGCGCCGCCGCCACAGGCGATGAGCTCACCGGGGAGATCGGCGACGAGGTAGGTTAGGGACTGGGCGCTGTACCAGTAGGCCCAGTCGCCGGACTCGGTGCGGGCCATCACGAGCATGAAGGTGCCGCCTTCCGGATAGCCCCCGTTGAACTTCGCGATGCCGGTCTCGAGCTGCTCAGGCGTGGACGCAATGTCGATGCAGGGCCGGTTGTCCGGGTTGTTGGCGATGCAGTCCGCCAGCGTGAGGGGCGAAACGTGGACCCCGCCAACGGCAGCGACGGCCACCTCAACAACAGCCAGGGAGTCAGCTGGCTGGGTGGTTGGCTCCGGCGTCGGGGTGTCTAACGGCGGTGTGCCGGTTGGCGCGGCCGCCTGCGTGGACATGGCGGGGACCGACGGGGTACCGAGCGGCGGCACCGTCGGGTCCGGGGCGTCGTTGCCTCCGCAGGCCGCGGCGAGCAGCCCAAGCAGGAAGATCGGGGTGAGCCAGCGACTGACCCCGATCTCCAGGCTGTGCGGGCGATCCCCGCGCGTGTGCGCGTTGCGGTCACGGCTCAGCGGACGAGGTACTCCCCGGCGAGCCAGCCTGTCCGTCCGTTGACCCGCACCTTCATCCATGTGTAGCCATCGCTTTCGACCGGGGTATCGGGGAGCACGATGACACGGGTGAAGGCGGGGAGGCAATCAACGATCGTCCCGCCCAGACCGGAGGTTGTCCGGACCCGAAGACAACCGGGGCTGCCATCGGTGTAGGCGGCAGATTCAGCGATGCCGGCTGCAGGCGCGGCGGGAGCTTCGACGGCCACCTCCGCCGGAGGCGCTGCGACTTCGGGTTCCGGGGGCGCGGCGGCTTCGACAGGTGTGGAGACCTGCGAGAGGTACTCAGCCGCCAACCAGCCGGGGCCGGCGGTCGTTTCGACCGGGACCCAGGTGTACCCATCGGCGATGACCGGTTCCCCGGTCACAGAGATCGAGGCGCCGGCGGGGAGACAGCCAACCCGACTGCTGGCGATGCCGGGCTCACTGCGGAGGTTCAGGCAGCCACTGCTCGAGACGATCGCCCGGGCGCCAGCGCCCCAGGTGACCGGCCCCGAGACGGTGGTGACGCCTTCGCCGCCCGGGCCACCGCCGGGGAATCGGTAGATGTGGACCTGGAGGCCGTAGCGAGCGGCGGCGGCGTAGGGGTCGTAGCTCGGGCGGAGGCGCACCCACTCGTCCCAGTTCTGGTTGGAGTCGATAGCGTTGAACCGGCCGCCTCCGAGATTCTCGAGGATGATCGCGGTGTGAAGACCGGGGTAAGAACCCCACGGCCCCGACGCGGAGTCCGAGGCGATCTGGATGACGTCGCCGTTCTGCGCCTCGGCGGCGGAGACTTCGACGGCGCCAGCCGCGAAGTAGCCATCGCGGTACCCGTAGCCCATGGTGCGGCCGGTGGCTTCGTAGACGACATCCTTCATGAAGGTCCAGCACTGGCCACCGTGCGTGTTCAGGTACTGGAGGGCGGTGGCCGCGATCGGGCCGTTGACGGCTGGGACCTGCGCCGCCGCAGGCTCGGACCGAAGGAGCGCGAGCGGCATGACGGCGGCAAGCGCGAGGATGAGTAGCACCCGCCGAAGCGAGGATGACTCGATCTCAGTGTTTACCAAACAACCACCTCCGTGGGGGCGACGGAGATGAGGGTACGGGCGAACACCTTACGTAAACATCGGCTGGGCAACAGGGGCGTGCAAACTCCGTGTTAACGGCATCGCGGGAAGTGTTGCAGAGTCGTGGCGAAGCGGTTCGCGCGTAACGGACGGGGAAGGACTCCGGCGTTAACCCACGGCGAATGGCTGCTCGATGATTTCGACGCCGCGCCGGCCAGCAAGCGCGGACCGAAGCCGATGAAGGCTCTGGTTCACGAGCGGACGCTGCCACCAGTGGCGGGTGCGAACGACCGGGACAATGACAGTGACTCCACCGGTCTCCTTCAATCGGTCGACGATATACCAGCTGAACGGCTCGGCCACCTCGCGGTAGGGCGACTCGATCACCACGAGCGGGATATCGGGGAACTGATCCTGCCATCGTGCGACCAGGTTGTCATCGTCCTCGGGGTCAAAGTGAATGTGGACCGCGCTAACGTTCGACGAACGATCGCAGGCCGCGCTGATCGCCATGACGGTGGGCAAATTGATGTCCTCGACGGGCACGAGATGGAGCGTCCTCGAAGGGCCGGTGGGCCGCAGTCCTATGGAAGGCCCCGGCTGGACACGCACCCGGCGCTTGAGGTTGGAGTAGAAGCCGCCGATTCGCGCGAGCCAGACAATGAGGAGCGGAAGGAGGACAGCGACCATCCAGCCGCCCTGGGTGAATTTCGTGACGAGGATGATGATGAAGACGATGCCTGTCACAAGGGCGCCGAAGCCGTTGATGATGGCGGAACGCCGCCAGCCAGCGTCCCTGCGCGAAAACCAGAGCTTCACCATTCCGGCCTGGGCGAGGGTGAAACAGAGGAAGACACCGAGGGCATAGAGCGGGATGAGCCGCGTCGTCGTTGCATTGAACGCGACGAGCAACAGGATGGCGGAGATCGTCAGGGCCGCGATCCCGTAGCTGAAGACGAGCCTGTTACCGCGCTGGTGGAAGAGCCGAGGGAGGTAGCCATCGCGGGCAAGGATCGCCCCGAGCAGGGGGAAGCCGGAGTAGGCGGTATTGGCCGCGAGGAAGAGGATCCCGGCGGTGAACCCCTGTAGAAGGAAGTAGAAGAAGTTGCGACCGAAGACTTCTTCACCGACCTGGGACATGACCGTTTCGCGATCACCGTGCTCGTAGACGATGCCGTAGTGCCGTGCGAGAAGGGTGGTGCCGAGGAAGAGGAACGCGAGGAGCCCCGCCATGGCGGTCATCGTGATGACGGCGTTCTTCCACTCCGGCGGCTTGAAAGCGGAGACGCCGTTCGAGATTGCTTCGACGCCGGTGAGCGCGGCGCAACCGGCAGAGAAAGCGCGAAGGATCAGGAAAAGCGTCAGCGCCTGGTGAGCGCCTGGATCACGGACGGGGTCGCCGGCTGCGAAAATGTTGGGCTCGTCGCCGAGAAAGACCTTGATCGCGCCAAGGATGATCGTGCCGGAGAGCAGGAAAACGAACCCGTAGGTCGGGATGGAGAAGAGCGTGCCGGACTCGCGGATGCCGCGAAGGTTACCCACGGCGATCAGAAGGACGAGCCCCGCTGCCAGGGGTACCGCGTAGTCGTGGGCGGAGGGGACGGCGGAGGCGATGGCTTCGACGCAGGCGGCGATACTCACGGAGACGGTCAGGACGTAGTCGATCAGGAGCGCCGCGCCGGCAGTGAGCCCCGGGAAGCTACCCAGGTTCTCGCGGGCGACGGTGTACGCGCCGCCGCCGTTCGGATAGGCGCGGATAAGCTGCCGGTATGACGCGACGACGATGAAGAGGAGCGCGACGATGGCGGTGGCGATGGGGAGGCTGTAGGTGAGTGCCCCGGTCCCGGCGAGGACCAGGATGAGGAGAATCTCCTGGGTGGCATAGGCCGTGGAGGAAATGGCGTCGGACGAGAAGATGGCGAGCGCGACCCGCTTGCTCAGCCGCTCCTCGATGAGCCGCCGGCTCGACATGGAGGTCCCAATGATGCCGTCCTTCGCGTTCAGGAAGGCGCCGCGGATACCCGTCCGCGGGTCGGCGTACTCGGTGGCCTCGAAGCGCCCGGCCGCGACATGAAGGATCCCGGCGTGGGGGCGAGCAACGCGATAGGTGCTCACTCGCCGGGAGGAGCCGATCGGGACGAAATTGGGTTCGTTGTCGCCGTCTGGCATGCCGTGCGAAGGGTATTCCGAGAATACGTTTCGCGCATCGGGCGCCGCGATCTGTCACGGCGTCAGCAGATCCTGTAACATCGGGCGACGGGCCTCCCCCTGAAGTGGGAGGCCCGGAGTGTGTCTGCCATGCCTATCGTTGTTGTTGTTGGCGGGCAGTGGGGTGACGAAGGCAAGGGCCGGATCGTCGACCTGCTAGCCCGGAAAGCGCGTGTTGTCGCGCGGTACTCAGCCGGGAATAACGCCGGCCACACGATCGTGAACGAGCGCGGGGAGTTCAAGCTCCACGTGGTGCCGGCGGGCATCTTCTACCCTGAGAAAACGTGCGTCATCGGGAACGGCGTTGCCGTTGACCCGGAGGTGCTCCTCGAAGAGATTGCGAACCTCGAAGCGAAGGGCATCGAGACCGGGAAGCTCGTTTTGAGCGACCGGGCGCAGGTGATCATGCCCTGGCACAAGGTCCTCGATCAGCTCGATGAGAAGCTCCGGGGAAGCGCGGCCATTGGGACGACTGGCAAGGGCGTCGGTCCGTGCTTCATCGACAAGGTGGCGCGCCGCGGCATTCGGGTGGCGGACCTGCTGGAGCCCGAAGACCTTATGCATCGGATGCGCACCGTACTGGAGTACCAGAACCTCGTAATCAAGGGCGTATACGGGGGCGAACCGCTCTCATTCGAGTCGTGCTTCGAGCGCTATGCGGAGTTCGGACGAAAGCTGAAGCCGTTCGTCGCTGATGTGCAGGAGATCGTGCTCGATGCCCACCGGCGCGGCGAGCATGTACTGCTCGAAGGCGCGCAGGGTTCGCTCCTGGATCTCGACCACGGGACGTACGAGTACGTCACATCGAGCGTGCCTTCGAGTTCGAGCTCGGGCGCGGCGCTGGGCGTGGGTGTCGGGCCGACCGAGATCGACCGTGTGGTCGGCGTTTTCAAGAGCTATTGCACGCGCGTCGGCAACGGCCCGTTCCCAACGGAGCTGTTCGATGAGACCGCGGATATCCTGCGCGACCATGGCAAGGAGTACGGCCGCGGCGAATACGGCACGACCACCGGGCGCCCGCGGCGCATTGGGTGGCTCGATGCCGTCGCCGGGCGGTACAGCGTCCGGATGAATGGCCTCTCGGCAGTCGCACTGACCCGTCTGGATGTGCTGGAGGAAGTGGCGTCGATCAAGATCTGCACGGCATACGAAATCGACGGGAAGATCATCCACACGCTCCCCGCGAGTTCGACCGTGCTGGCACGCTGCCGGCCGATCTACGAAGAACTCCCGGGCTGGATGTCGCCGACGAGTCATATCCGGACGTTCGACGATCTGCCCCCGCAGGCGCAGGCGTTCGTCCGGCGGGTCGAGACGCTCCTAGAGTGCCCGGTGGACCTGATCTCGGTCGGGCCGGAGCGCGAGCAGGCGATCATCGTGAACCCGATCTTCTAGGGTCCTGCCCTAGTCACTGCCCGAGCCCTGGCGCCAGCATCCGCGTGCAGGATTACGCGACCTGAGCCGACGACCCGACGGCGGACGAGCACGGACCGTCGAGAGTCAAACCGGGGGCCGGTCATCACGCGCCCGGCGCACCACGCTGAATGTGCCATCCGTTTCGAGCACGACAGCGGCGACTGAGTCCATGCCCTCTGCGCCGGCGGCGCGAACCGCCGCGAAGATCTCCTCGTCCGTGATGCGGGCGCGGCGCATCGCGCCATGCAGGAATGTCCCGTCGTGGAATAGCAACCCCGGCTCGCCCGTGACCGCCTGTCTTACCCAGGGAAACCGCACAGCGAACCAGGTGACCATGAACTGCAGCCCGATCAGGACGGCGAACGCCACGGCTCCCTCTGCGAGCGCGACGTCCTTGTTCAACAGGATGGTCGCGAGGGTGGACCCGAGCGCGATCGTCACGACGAAGTCGAACGCATTCATCTTCGACAGCGTGCGCTTGCCGGACACTCGCAGGAAGAGAATCAGGACCGCATATGCGAGCACGCCAATGACGACGGTGCGGAGCAAGTTCTCCCAGCCGTTGAAAAGCAGGCCGTCCATCTAACTACGATACAGCGGCCGGGCTGCGCGGCGGGACCCGGATCCGCATGAGCCGCCGGTTCATCGGGCTGGGTCCGGAGCGGACCACCGACACCAGCTTTCCTGCACCGATGCAAAGAAAAGGGCGTCTCCCGACGCCCTTTCTGTTTCCGGTGGCCCTGATCAGTCCAGTTCGGGGAGGACGGCCCAAGTGACGGACCGGTCGGGTGGCGAACCAGTAGGCTTCGCCGTTCGTGAGCGCGGTCAGGTTCTCGAGCGCTTCCGGCACGTCGGCGACGCGCGGGAAATAGTTGAACCAAGCGTTCCTCGGCGGTATCCCATGAGTAGATCGCGGTGACCGCGTCGCGCACGTTGTTCGTGATCGGGTTGTCGGGGTTTTCGAGGCGGTAGCACCCGGAGACCATCGAATGACCGCGCGGTCGAACATCGTGTCCGACCAGCGCCCCGCGATTAGCTGTGACGAATGGTTTCTATAGCGGCAAAAGTGGTGACCGGGCCTACTTTTCCGGAGCAGATCGCGGGCGAGACTGGGACACCGGACGCACTAGTCCAGAGGTACGGAATGCCCGCTCGCACGCCCCTGTCAGCCCGCTCGATCCCGCAGACTCGACGACGGTTCCTCGGCGGGACTGCAACACTGGCGGCCGGAGCCGGGGGGCTGATGTTCGCCGGCTGCGGGGACGACGATTCGCCGGGGGCGACGCCGTCAGCGGTGGCTTCCGTGACGAGCGCGCCGGCCGCCGGGGGCACGATCCGCTATCCGCTCGCCGGGTTCACCTCCGGTGACCCTACGACCCTCGACCCGTTCGAGAGCCTTTCGTACCTCACGCAGCGGCCTGCTTCCATCCACTACTCGCGGCTGCTCCGTGGCGAGGCGGCGCCCGGGATGGAAACGACGGCGTATGGCGAACTCGAAGGCGATATGGCCATCGCAATGCCTGAGCAGCCGGACCCAACAACGTACGTGTTCACGCTCAAGCCGAACATCGCGTTTCACGACCTTGCGCCGATGAACGGACGCATCGCGACCGCACAGGATTTCGCGGCGACCTACCAGGCATTTCTCGAACGTTCGCCAAACGCGGGGCGCTTCCGCTCGGTGGTATCGAGCGTCGAAGCGACCGACGACACCACGATCGTGGTGAGGCTGACACAGCCTTTCGCGCCGTTCCTGGTTTCGCATGCGGCATCGGACCAGGGTGTGTTTTTCGTCCCGGTGGAGACGCTGGCGAGCGGGCAGGCGAAGGAACAGCCGGTGGGGACTGGCCCGTGGCAGTTCAGCCGATGGGATCGCGGGGTAGCGCTGCGATGGCAAAGGCACCCGAAGTACCACGATGCGCCGCTGCCGTACTTTGATGGCGTGGAGGCATCGCTGCTCGGCGACCCGCAGCGCATCCTCGCGGGGCTGAAAGCCGGCGAGCTCGACTTCTCCCAGCTCGATGCTGCGAAGTACACGCAGGCACACGACGAACTCGATCCGGCGGGGACGGAGTGGTTCGCACCAAGGACGAGCGGTTTTGGGTTCTTCTTCAACTTCGATATCGCGCCGTGGCAGGACAAGCGCGTACGCCAGGCGCTCTCAATGGCGCTCGACCGCGAGGGGTATCTCGGGATCCAGGATCAGACCGGGCGCGGGAACTGGGACTCGTTCATCGGGCCGGCGCTGACGCCGTACTACCTCTCGCCGCGGGACGACGCCGGCAAGTTCGGGCCGAACGCGGCGCGCTTTCAGAAGAACATCGCGGAGGCGAAGAAGCTCCTGGCAGCGGCAGGCTACCCGGACGGCTTCGACTTCCAGATCGTGTCGAACGTGGATCGCTACGGCGAGGCGCTAAAGCAGACGTGGGAGCTTGTGGCTTCGACGATCCCGGAGGCGGGGTTCCGCGCGGAGCTCGTCTACCAGGAGTACGGCGCCTACATTGGGTCGACCTTCCTGGGAAACGTGCCGCCGAACTCGGTAGGGCTAGGGCCCATAACCGGGACGGTGTTGGACCCGGACGACATCTTCTTCACCTGCTATCACTCGTCGTCGCCGCGCTCGAACTGGGGCGGGACAGCGATCCCGGAACAAGCGGACCTCGACGCCCGGTTCGAAGCGCAGCGCGGGATTCTCGAGGCCGAGGAGCGTGTCGACGCAATCCACGAGATCCAGCGGGTGATGGCGGAGTCGTTCCTGACGGTGCTCATGCACTCGGCGCCGTGGTGCGGCTACGCCCAGCCGTGGGTGCGCGACTTCGCGTGGAAAGAAACGTACGCGGTGCATTCGGAGACGGTGGCGAAGGCGTGGTTCGATGAAGAGCGGCGGGCGAAGGGGTAGCTGCACGCCTCAGGCGATGTCGTCGGGGTAGAGCCGGAGCAGGGGCGGGCGCGCATCGCCAAACGATTCGACGAAGCGGCGATCGCGCGTCCACAGTTCGGCGCCGAGATCTTCGGCGCAGGCGAGGTAGATGGCGTCGTAGATTCGCGCCTTGGGCGAACCGGCGAGCACCCGCTATCGCTCGCACGACCCAACTGGGGTCGTGCAGGAACGTGACGGCGATGTCGTCGACCAACGCCTGAAGAACGGCCTCCGCCTGACCTGAGGTAGCGAGTCCACGACGCTCAAGGCGAAGCGAGGCGTTCGCGATCTCCTGACGGAGCAGGTCCGGCGCGAAGGTTTTGCCCGGCGTCCGGATCGCGAGCCACGAGGATCGATCGGCCTGACCATCGAAGAAGAGCGAACTGACGAACGACGCGTCGACCACCCGCGCAGTCAATTCGAGTCGCTCTCCCC
>JBPPMX010000286.1:0-11144 GCA_051306275.1 Tepidiformaceae bacterium | reverse complement strand
CTCGACGCTGTGTGCCCAGCCCATCTCATGCAGCCGGCAATACGCGACCACCATCGCATCGGTGATCCACACCCCGTCGGTCCGTCCCTCGGAGCACCGCAGCATCACGTTCTGGAAGTCCGCATCGATCGTCACCCGGAACCGCCGCTGCCGGATCGTCCGTGCGAGCCGCCGCGAGACATGCAGTCCGCCCACGGGGATGATCGCCCGCGGGTCCGGGCTGAACCACGGCAGCCAGTCGTCGTGCGGCCACGGGAACACCCCCGCCCGGTACGCTGCGACCAGGGTCGATGGCTCGAGGTCCGCCCCCGCGCCGATAATCCCGTCGTCGTCGGCAGCCCATGGTTCATCGACAGGCCAGCGCGAGGGGCCGGGATCAACGGGAGACACCGCCCGGGCGACCGTCAGTTCAAGCGACGCCGCAAGCTCGGCGAGTCCACCAGCCATGCTCCGCTCACCTACTCCCCGGTTTGCTCGGCCTCTTCGCGCGGCTTCGGAGGGCGCGCCGTGATCACCATGGTCGCCAGCCCTCGCGCAACCTTCCGCTCTCGCTCATCCGTCACGTTGACCTCGATGAAGATCAGCGTCCTACCGGCCTTCACCACGGTCGCCTCCGCGATGAGTTCCCCGCCCGTCGCCGCCGAGAGGTAGCTCACGTGCAGGTCGCTCGTCGCGTGCGGCCGCTCTCGGATCTCGGCGTCATCCCGTAAGGCCCGCACGGCCGCGCCCGCCGTCGTATCCACGAGCGCGGAGATCACGCCCCCGTGCACTACATCGTTCGTGTTGAGATGGTCGTCCCGGGCGACGAGCCGCATCCGGCTCCACCCCGGTTCGGCCTCGAGCAGCTCCAACCCCATCAACGCCCAGTAGCCTCCGGCATAGATGCGCCGCAGCCGGGCGACGATGTCGTCGGACATCCCCTCGCCTACGCGGCTTCGGAAGTAAAAGGCGCGAACTCGGGGCGCTCGGCTTCGAACGCGCTGATCGCCTCGTCCTCGAGCAGGGTGAGCGCGATATCGTCCAGCCCGTTGAGCAGCGTGTGCTTCACGAACGGGTCGATCTCGAAGTTCCGGACGAACGTCCCGTCCGCCGTCGCGACCTGCTGCGCCTCGAGGTCCACGATCAGCTCTGACCCCGGCAGCTCTTCGGAGCGCGCGATCAGGTGGTTGATGTCCTCCTGCGGGAGTACCACCGTCAGCAGTCCGATCTTCGCACAGTTATTCCGGAAGATGTCCGCGAACGACGGCGCGATCAACGCCTTAAGCCCTAGGTCCTCGAGCCCCCACGGCGCGTGCTCGCGTGACGACCCACACCCGAAGTTCGGGCCGGCGATCATGATCTTCGCGCCCTCGTAGGCCGGGTTATTCAGGACGAAGTCCGGGTCCTTCCGCCACGCCTCGAACGCGAACTGCCCGAACCCCGTCCGCTCGATCCGCTTGAGGTACTTCGCCGGCATGATCTGGTCCGTATCGACGTCCGCCCGGTCGAGCGGGATCGCTTTTCCCTGTACCCGCCTGATCGCTTCCATCTACTCAACACCCCATTCGCGAATGTCGACGAAGTGCCCGGCGATTGCTGCCGCCGCTGCCATCTGTGGGCTAACGAGGTGCGTCCGGCCGCCAGGCCCCTGACGCCCCTCGAAGTTCCGGTTCGATGTCGAGGCCGAACGCTCGCCCGGGAGCAGGATGTCCGGGTTCATCCCCAGGCACATCGAGCAACCCGCATCGCGCCACTCGAATCCCGCCTCCGTGAAGATGCGGTCCAGTCCTTCCTGCTCAGCCTGGATCTTCACCAGCCCCGAGCCGGGGACGACCATCGCCCGCACGGTATCCGCGACTTTCCGCCCTCGCACGACGTTCGCCGCTGCCCGCAGGTCCTCGATCCGCCCGTTCGTACACGACCCCAGGAACACCCGATCCAGTTTGATCTCCTGTATTGGCGTGTTCGCCTCCAGACCCATGTACGCGAGCGAACGGTGCGCGAGCTCGCGCGCACCCGCGTTTGCCGCACTTTCGGGGTCAGGAATAGCGCCGGTCACAGGCACGCTTTGCGCGGGAGTCGTCCCCCACGTCACGTGCGGCTCAATCTCCGCGCCGTTCAGCTCGACGTAGGTGTCGAACTTCGCGTCCTCGTCAGTGGGCAGCGACCGCCAGTAGTCGAGCGCCTTCTCCCAATCGGCTCCCTTCGGCGCGGCCCGGCGTCCCTCGAGGTAAGCGAACGTCGTCTCGTCCGGTGCAATCAGGCCGGCTCGCGCCCCGCCCTCGATCGTCATGTTGCAGACGGTCATTCGCCCCTCCATGGAAAGCGCCCGGATCACGTCCCCGCGGTACTCGGCAACGTGCCCCACGCCACCGGACACGCCGATCTTCCGGATGATCGCGAGGATAACATCCTTCGCAGTCACCCCCGGATGCAGTTCGCCGTTCACTTCGATCGACATCGTCTTCGGCTTCGCCTGCGTCAGCGTCTGCGTAGCGAGGACGTGTTCGACCTCAGAAGTCCCAATCCCGAACGCCAGCGCGCCAAGCGCACCGTGCGTCGAGGTGTGGCTGTCGCCACAGACGATCGTCATCCCGGGCTGGGTGAACCCCTGCTCCGGCCCAATGACGTGCACGATCCCCTGTCGCGGGTCGTTCACTCCATAGAGCGGCACGCCGAACTCGGCGCAGTTCGTCTCCAGCGCGGCGACCTGTTGCACCGAAAGCGGGTCCGTCCATGGCTTGTCGCGATCGGCCGTCGGCACATTGTGGTCGACCGTCGCGAGCGTCAGGTCAGGGCGTCGTACCTTCCGGCCCGTAAGCCGCAGGCTCTCGAACGCCTGCGGGGAGGTCACTTCGTGGACGAGGTGCAGGTCGATATACAGGAGGTCCGGCTTCCCATCTTCATGGCGGACGACATGCGCGTCCCAGATCTTCTCTGAGAGTGTGCGTGGTGTGGACATCGTTTCTCCAGGGGGTGGCGCGGCAGATGCGCGCCGCGTTGGCCGATCGTACAGCATCGGATCGACCCGGAGCAGGCCTCCGCCGGCTCTTTCTAACGCGCCCCATATAGCAGTCTTCCGTCGCCTGCCGCACTATGGAGGACACCATTCAGAAACCGGGTTGTACCCATAATGCACCGCTCGTCCTCTGCCCCCGTCCAGCTGACCGCGATCGTGGTTGCCATCGCGGCGCTGTTCGGTATGGCTGCCGGACACCAGGGTGCCACCGTCACACACGCCCAGGAGCCAGTCGGTGTCACGATTCTCGCTCCTGCGCTTCCCACGGATCCCGGCGCTGATGCCGTATTCATTCTGATCGTCACCGGCGATGACCCCGCGAGTGCGCTCGTCCAGCTCGATGTCGATGGCGGCCAGCTCATGCAGCAGCTTGGCCTCACTGAAGCCGAGCCCGGCCTCGCGACCTCCACCGTCTGGATCCGCCGCGAATTGCCCGGCTTCGCCACCCTCACAGCTACGGCTTCGGGTCGCTCCGCCTCCGCTTCGGCCGCCTTCGGTGCGGGTGCCGCCGTCCAGGTGGCCCTCTTCGTGCAGGGTCCTGAAGACGCCGCCGCTCGGTCGTGGCTCTTTGAGGTCGTCGATGCCTCCGGCGCCGTCGTCAGCGAACTCTTCACCTTCACGAGCGGCGATGCCCCCGCCACTACCGTGACCAGTGACCTTCTCGTCGCCGGGACCTACACGATCCGCCCCGCGGTCGATGACACCCTCACCCCCAGTTGTGCTGACGGCGGGTTCTACGAACTCCTCATCCCAGACTCCGGCGCGACCACCGTCACGCTGGGCGAATCCGGCACGGTCGTCGTCGAATTCGTCATTGCCCCCTGCCCGATCGTGACGCCGACCGCCACGCCCACGACGCCTGCGACCAGCGTCCCAACCCTCGTCGCGACCGCTCCTGCCACTGTCTCCGCGCAGCCGACATCGACACCGGGTCAGTTGGTTGCTGGCGAGTCGGTCGTCGTTGGCGCGCCGTCTGATCCACTTCCTCCGGCCTCGGGTACCGGTAGAGCCAGCAATGGCGATGCCTTCCCCCGCTGGATGTCGTTTGGGGTTCTCCTGGTCATGGCCGGGGCGTCCGGTTGGACGGTCATCCGCCGGCGCCCCGTGTCCACTCGCCCCTGAGCCCTACCGGATAACACCGCTCTCCCGAAGCTCATCGATCTCCGCCTCGCTGTACCCGGCCTCCGCCAGCGCCGCATCTGTGTCGCGGCCAAGCGGCGGGCTCGAACCCTGCACAGCCAGCGGTGTCTCCGACATCTGGAACGCCGGCCCGGCCATCTTCATCGGCCCCAGTAGCTCATGCTCAAGCTCCACCACCAGGTTGTTCGCGAGCACCTGCTCGTTCTCCCAAAGCTCCTCGACGAAGTAGAGAGGTCCGCATGGCACGCCGTGGTGGCTCAGCGTGTCGAGCCACTCCTGCGTACTCTTCGTAAGGAACAGCGCCTCGGCCTCCGCGACGAGCTCAAGCCCATCCCATCCTTCGGGCGCCAGGATGAACCCACCCGCCGCGGTCATCCGCGGGTCCTTCAGCCCGGTAGCGGCAATCACCTTGTGTCGCAGGGCCATGCTCAATGCCCCAACCGTCACGAACCCATCCGCCGTCTGAAACACCCGGTAGTAAATGTTCCCCGGCGTCGCCAGCCGCGTCCGTCGATTGATCGCGAGCTGGTCCGCGAACGGCTTCTTCTCCGCCCGCGCGACTTTCAGGTCCGCAAGCATCGCGGGTACAACCACGTCGTCCCACGCCGGGAGATACGTCAGGTTCGATGGCTGGATATTCATCGCCATCGCCAGCATGGTGCTGCTGATGTACTGCCCCCGGCCGGTCTTCTCCCGCACGTACAGCGCCGCGCAGATTGCGTTCGACATGAGAATGCCAGTGGAGAAGTCTGCCACCGCAGGCGTGATCGGCTCCGGGACGTTCCCCAGCATCTTCGCTTCGCCGGCCATCAGCCCGGTCATCGCCTGCACGATGATGTCGTACCCACCGGCCTTCGCCAGCGGCCCCTGCTTCCCGAATGCCGAGTTCTCGCAGTAGATCAGCCGTGGATTGATCTCGCGAAGCGAGTCGTAGTCGATCCCAAGCTTCTCCGCGACGCCCGGCCGGTAGTTGATCACCATCACGTCCGCGTCCGCGACCATCTTCCGCACCGCATCGATCGCCTCCGTTCGTGTCAGGTCCATCGCGACGCCACGCTTCCCCCGGTTCAGCGCGAGAAACACCCGCGATTCCTTCGGGATCAGTTCGGCGAAGACGCGCCACGGCTCGCCTTCGATCGGTTCGAACTTCGTGACCGTCGCACCCATGTCTGCCAGCAGCTGGCAACAGAACGGCCCTGCGATGATCTGCGTGAACTCGAGCACCTTGATCCCGTCGAGCGGTCCAGACGCCATGTGCCATCCCTCACCGTGAAGTGGCCGAATCCTACGCGGTCTGGGGCGTTCCCGTGGTCGCTGGGCTCAGGACCGTGCTGTCTCCCGGTCGGCCCGTGCCACCGGCGGTCGAAGCCGCTGCTCCAGGTCGACCCGGTCGAGCAACTCCCGCCGCGTGATCACTCCCACCATCCGCCCCTCCTCCAGCACCGGCACCTGGTTCAACCCCTTCTCCGACACAACCTTCAGCACGTCGATCGCCGGGGTCTCCGCTGTTACCGCGGTCACTTCGGCCCGCGGTGTCATCACCCGTTGCGCTGAGACGGCCGGCCACTCCGCGCGGTCCACCTTCCGCAGGTCGCTGATCGTCAGGATCCCGTGTACCGCCTCATCGTCTGCAACGATCAGCCACCGCGTACTCTGGCCCAGGAAGAAGTCGTCGACGACCCGTTGCAGCGTCAGCCAGGGGGGCGCCGTGATGAACTCCTTCTGCATCAGGTCACGCGCTGTCAGGTTCTCGAGGATGCGTTCCAGTACGACGCCCTGCGCCTCTTGCCGCGCGGCCCCGCTGATAAACCACCCGATCAGCCCAAGCCAGATGCCCGTCAGGATCTGGCCCGTCAACAGCAGCACCAGCCCGAATCCCATCAGCAAAGACCCGAACATCTCCCCCACAGCCCCGGCGATCCGCGTAGCTTTCTGGTGGCTCCCCGTTCGTCCCCAGATCATCGCCCGGAACACCCGCCCGCCATCCAGTGGGAACCCCGGCAGGAGATTGAACACCCCCAGCACCACGTTCACAATCGCAAGATAGCCAAGCGTCGCTTCCGCCTGCTCATTCCATTGCCCCGCGATCAGCGCCCCGAGACCCGTGACAGCTGCAATTGCGATGCTCGCCACCGGCCCCGCGACCGCGATCAGGAACTCCTCGCGCGCCGTCCGCGGGTCCTCCGAAAGCTGCGACACCCCCCCGAACAGGAACAACGTGATCCGCGGCACTGGTATCCCTCGCCGTATCGCCACCACCGCGTGCGCCAGCTCGTGCAGCAGCACCGTGACGAACAGAAGCACCGCCGAGAGGATCCCAACGACCCAATAGGTCGTGTTACTCCAACCATCGTATAGGTCCGGGAGCGCCCCGTCCGCCAGCGTCCACGAGATCAACGCGAGCACGAACAACCACGAAGGGCTCGCCTCGATCGAGATCCCGCCCAATCGGGCGATCCGGAAGTTCCTCCCCAGCATCCGCGTACCCTACCATTTCGTGTCCGCTGCGGGAGCGTTGGGGAGGATCTCAGTCGTCGATTGTCGCAAGGCCCTTGCGTTCGAGCTCGGCGAGGCCGTCCCGCATTCCCTGGATCACCTCGGGGGGATGCCCCTCCCACCCTTCGACCTCGCCCGCGACCCGCAGCGGGTCCCGCGTCCTGTACGACTTGGTGGGGTTGCCGCGAAACCGCTTGTTGGTCAGGTTCGGGTCGTCCTCGAAGGGCCCGGTGGGTTCGACGATGTAGATCCGTCCCGCTCCCTCGCCCTTCGCAAGCTCCGCACCCCACACCGCGGCATCCAGCGTCGCGCTGAAGTAGATGTTGTTCGATACCCTGCCGTCCTCGAAGTTCGAGCCGAACCCCGGCATGAGCAGGTCGCCCATCCGTACGGCGGCCTTAGTCCCGTGGTAGAACAGGCCGTCCACGTGATCGCAATGCTCGAAAGTCACGGGGATGTGGTTGTCGTCGTCGTACATCATCGCCCTCCGTACGGTCCTGATCGGCATTCTCTTCGGGCCAGCCGGTTAAGCGCGAGTTACCCCTTCGTGCCCCTAGTCGCTACCTCGGCTACCGTCGTCTATGGGGCCGTCCCATACCCGAGTCACCTTCCCGGTCGTGTTATATGTCGATCTACCTCCGCTTCGGCGCACTTCCCGCCGTGCTTCTCCTCGCGGGTATCGCGTTTCTCGCGCTCTATCTGCCAGCTGCTGGCCAGGGCCTGGCCCCTCCGCAGTCCCTCTACGGATCCATAAACAACCCGGCCGGCGAAACCCCGGAAGGCACGAAGGTCGAGGCCTATATCGGCGAGCTGGAATGCTCAGATGGCCGCGGCACGACCGGCTTCACAGGCGTCGGCGAGGACCGCGTAGCCGTCTACGTCGTAAACGTGCTCGCCAGCGCGGACCGCCCCGGCTGCGGCGACGCAGGCGCAACCGTCCGCATCAAAATCGGCGACGAATTCGCCATCCAGACCGGTACATGGGAGGCCGGCGCTACGCGCGTCAACGTCAGCTTCGGCGACGTCACGCCCGTCCCCCTTCCGACGAACACGCCCGCTCCGCCGACGAACACCCCGGATGCCAGCACGGCGACCCCCGGACCTACGGAAGAACCCACAACTACTACCGGCCCCGGCACACCCACGAGTACCCCCCGCGGCGCACTCAGCGGTGCGACTCCCGGACCCACAGGCGGCAGCGATAGTGACGATGACGATGGTGGCGGCTTCCCCCTCTGGGGCGTCGTCGTGATCGCCCTCGCCGTGATCGCCGCCGCCGGCGGGACGGTTGGCTACGTCGTCTCCCGCAACAACCGCGACGACCCGGAAGACACTTTCTAGGCCTCCCGCTCAGCGTTCGTCAACGAAAAAAGAAGGGACTCCCGTGAGGGAGTCCCTTCTCGTCTGTCCAGCCGCCGCCGGACGCTCAGCCAAGGAAGATGAGCGTGTAGTAATGCCCACCCGCGCCGTCTGTGACCTCGCCCACGCCAACTCGCGTGAAGTTCCCGTTCAGCATGTTCGCGCGGTGCGTCGGGCTGTTCATCAGCCCTTCCACCGCGAGGCTCGCGCTCACGTCGTAGGAGTAGCCGTTCATCACCAGGTTCTCGCCTGCGAACCGGAACCCGAACCCGAAGTGGTTCAGTAGCTCGACGTACATCGTGAACCCGAACGGGTCGCGATGGCCGAAGTACCCCTGGTCAATCATCTGGTGTCCGCGAATCCGTGCCAGGCGGCTCAGGCTCGCGTCGTAGGTGTACGCCCCGAGTCCGTTCGCGGCTCGCTCGGCGTTCATCAGCTGGAACATCTGCGATTCAAGACCGCTCATCCCGCCAACTGCGCCTACGTCCGGCAGGTAGAAGTTCGCTGCAAGTCCGGGCGCTGCGGGTTCCGCTGGCGGTGGCGCTGGCGCGACCGGTTCCGCCGGTGCGGGCTGGCTCACGACTGGCTGGCTGGCAGCAGGCTGTGAGGCCGCTGGCTGGCTAGCCGCGGGCTGCGCCGCCGCAGGCTGCACTGCCGGAGCCGCTGCAGGCGCGCCGCTTACGGGCGCTGCCGCCGGTGCTTCGAGCACGACCGTCGGAATTGCGTACACGCCGTCCGGCTGCATCTCTGAAAGCCCCAGCAGCCGGATTTCGAAGGGCATCTCGAACGCCCCACCATCTGATTCCACCACCGGTGCCGCGTTGCCTGTCGCGTTCGAAGGCGCTGTCGGCTCTGCCGATCCGCCGCCCATCGTAGCCATCCCGATTCCGATTGCTGTCCCGGCCACCGCCGCCAGGATCCCGAGCGGGATCTGCTTGCCGAGATTCAGGTCGCGTGCCGCTTCGCCCCAGTGGCCGACTCGCGGCAGATTGATGACTGCCATCGTCTGTGTCCTCCCTGCGCCACCCCGGCTCGCTCGGCCGAAGGTGCTCACAAGAAGGCTCGGCACGATTCATCGTCACCATGGGTCACGCGCGGCGACACTCGGGTTACAGAACAGGGAGCCCAAAAAGAAACGCCCCGTGATGTTCACGGAGCGTTCCCTGGGTTGTTCGCGAAAGCCGTAACGTCAGCAGACGCCAGTCATCGGCGCATCATCCGCACACGTTCGGCGCGGCCGCCAGGCTCTCGACTTGGAACAATGGCCAGCCCCTCGGGTTTGTGAAGTCCTTGCCGAAGTCAACGAACCAACTCGAGGTCGGCGGACAATAGACATAATACGGCGGCAAGCCGCAGTGCGTCGTACATTCGCTGTATCCGCTCCCGTGCGGCGGAATAGGAATCTGTGTTGCGGTCGGGATAGGCGTGTTGGTCGGCGGCGGCGTATTCGAAGGCACTGCGGTGTTCGGTACCGCAGTGTTCGGGATCGCCGTATTCGCGGGCGCGGTCGTCGACGACGGCTGCGGCGCTGTCGTCGGTTGGCCGCCCCCACCCGGGTTCGTCGTCGGCTGGCCGGTGGTCGTTGGCCCCGGGGTTTGCGTCGGTCCAACCGTTGCCGTCGGCGTCCGCGGGTTCGGCGTCGTTGACGGTCGCGGCGTGACGCTCACGCGCGGGGTGATTGTCCGCTGCGGCGTCGCCGTCCCGACCGGGATCACTGAGCCCGAATCCTGGGTTGGCTCGTCGTCCACGCCAGCGGGCGTCCCGTCACCATCGCCGCCCCCAAGCAGCGACATCGCCGCCACCACGATTGCAACCAGCCCGAAGACGGCCGCTCCTACGATGACAATCATCCGGGTGTTTCCGCCGCCGCCACCGTCGCGCCGCATCGCTGGTTCCGGCTCGACCAGGATTCCGGTTTCGCGCAGCCGTCGAAGCCGCTCGTGCTCCGGTTCCACCCGGGGAGCGAAGGCTGCGGGAGGAGTATCCGCCACCGGGCCGCTGGCCGCTGCGGCCGCTCCGACGATAGCCGCCGCGGTCGCTGCTCCTGCCACCGGGTCCTGGATCATCACCCGTTCGCGCGGCGCCCCGTCAGGCCAGAGCCCGCGGTCTTCCGCGGAGGTCTCCGGCCACCACTGGTCCCCGTCGTCAGCGAGTGTCCGCTCCGGCGCCTGCGGGATCTCTTCGTACCCCGCCCGTGCCCGGGGGGTCGTCGCGAACGGGTCGCTCGTTGGGGCCGCCGGGATTGCCGTCGCGGCTGCCGCCGCCCCGAACCCGCTCGCCCCGAGCTTGTCGAGGAGCGGCTGCGGGTCCACTCGCAGGTAGTTCGAATACGAACGCAGGAAGCCTCGCACGTACACCGGTGCTGGCAGCGCATCGAAGTCTTCCGCTTCGATCGCTTCGATGAACCGCGCCGAAATGCGTGTGTCCTGCGCCGCTTGTTCGATCGACAGTCCGCGGGACTCCCGCGCTGCACGCAGCGTCTCGCCGATATCTGGCACGTCTCTGCTCCTGTCCGCCGACATAAAGGTATGCCCTGGCGTGAACAAGGGAAACTACGGCAACCAGTCGCGAAGCGGGCGGAGCCGCGCCACGGCCTTACCCGTTTGTCCCGTCCAGCCTACTATCGGCCGGAGATGCCCTCCAATACAGGGGTTCCACGCCCCGGCAACCTCCTCGCCACACTAGCCCTGGCGCTTGCTCTCCTCGCCGCGGCCATCCCGATCTCCGCTTCCGCCCAGCCCGGACTCCCCGCGGTCTTCTACGGCACAGCGAGCATCGACGGTGCGCCTCCGCCCCCCACCGCCGTCGTCCGCGTCTACATCGGCGAGGTCGACTGCACCCAGGATCCCGAGCCCGTCGCCTTTCAGGAAGGCACCGCAGTTTTCGTCGTCACCGCGCTCCACGAAAGCCAGCGCTCCGGTTGCGGCGCCCCCGGCAGGACCGTCACCTTCCGAATCGATGACCAGCCCGCCGCGCAGTCCGCGGCCTGGGACGATGCCCCGGCGCAAGTCGACCTCAACGTCGGGTCCGGCTCCCCCGCCCCGATCCCCCCTGCCTTCGCGACCGCACAGGGCTCCGGCGGCCTCACTTCCGGTGTCACCTCGACCCTCGACGACCCCGGCAGTTCATCGTCCGGCGATGGGTTTCCCAT
>JBPPMX010000285.1:0-2880 GCA_051306275.1 Tepidiformaceae bacterium | reverse complement strand
TTTTCGAACGCCAGTGCAGGCTCCTTGTCGAATGTCGTTTGATTTGCTGCGTTTGGTCCGTGTGGCGCCAGATGGCCCGTGGTCGTAGCTTCGCGCTGCCAGCGAGGGGGTGCGCAGTCGCGGGTATCGCGGCGGCGGGCGTGTAGTCTCGGTCATCCCCAGCGACTGCATGCAGCGGGGGTCTTCGTTCGGCTATTCGAGGACGTCGTTCTTGCCGATCACGACGAGCCCGGACTCCGTCACGGTGAAGCGCTGGCGGTCCCAGTCGGTATCGACGCCGACACGGAAGTTCGCCGGGACGACGACATTCTTGTCGATGATTGCCCGGCGCACGACGGAGCCCGATTCGACGAGCACGCCATCCATAAGGACGGAGTCTTCGACGTGGCTGTTCTCCCTGAGCCAGACGTCAGGAGAAATCACGGAGCGGCGAACGACCGAGCCGGAGAGGATGGTGCCGTCGCAAATGATCGAATCTGAGACTTCGTTCCGCGCGCCCGGGTACGGCACGACGTGCTTCGCCGGTGGTCGCGTCGCCTTCCATGAGTTGATCGGCCATTCGGGGTTGTAGAGGTCGAAGACCGGCTCGATGGAGACGAGATCCATGTGTGCTTCGTGGAAGGCATCGATGGTGCCGACGTCGCGCCAGTACCCCAGCTCGCGGTCCAGCCGTCCCGGAACGAGGTTGCGGGTGAAGTCGTAGACCTGCGCCTCACCCTGTTCGACGAGGCGAGGGACGATGCTCCCGCCGACGTCGTGCGTGGACTCATCGTCGGCGGCATCCTCGGTAACGACCTGGCGGAGGAGGCTGGCCGTGAAGACGTAGTTCCCCATCGAGGCGAACACGGACGAGGGGTCGTCGGCCAGCGGGGCGGGGTCGGAAGGCTTCTCCCGGAAAGCGGTGATTCGCCCGGACGCGTCCGCTTCGATGATGCCGAACTGGTCGGCCTGTTCAATCGGGACGCGGATGCCGGCGAGTGTGACGCCCGCCCCGGAGGCGATGTTGGCATCGAGCATCTGCCGGGGGTCCATCCGGTAGACGTGGTCGGCTCCGAAGACGAGCACATAGGCCGGGTTCTCATCGTCGAGGATGTTGAGGTTCTGGAAGATGGCGTCGGCAGACCCGGAGAACCAGTGCGGTCCGTTCCGCATCTGCGCGGGGACGGGGACGACGTATTCGCCGAGTGTGGGTGCGAGCCTCCATGTCTGGGCGACATGACGGTCGAGGCTGTGGCTCTTGTACTGGGTCAGCACCACGATTCGCATGAAGCGCGCATTAGTGAGGTTCGAGAGGACGAAGTCGACCAGGCGGTAATGGCCGCCGAAGGGGACAGCCGGCTTCGCGCGGCTGCGAGTAAGGGGGTGCAAGCGCTTCCCCTCGCCACCAGCGAGGACGATGGTCAGGGCCTGGATGCCGCTCATTCGGAACCTCCATCGGGTCGGCCGATGCCCAGCTGACTGCGTCGGACTGGAGCGAGACGACCGAGCGAGGTTAGCTCCGCTCCAATAGGGGAACGTGTTCAGCAGTACCCTACGGTGCGCAGAGGCGATGTAACAAGACCGGTGGGCTTGTGTTGCACCGGTGAAGCGACCGCAGGCTGAGAGGCGGCGGCCGGGTTGAGGCCCGGGCATGCGCTGTATCGGAGGTGCAGATGGACCATGCGGATCATGTACAGCTGCTTCGCGCTGGCATAGACGCGCCGGGTGGCGCGTGGGCCGACCTGGGCGCCGGAGCTGGCGCTTTCACCCTCGCGCTTCGCGACCTGGTTGGCGCGGGCGCGACGATCTACGCGGTGGACCGGGACGGCGGGGCCCTCAAGCGCAACGAGCTGGCGATGCGGTCGGCGTTCGCTACGGGGACCGTGTACTACCAGACCGCGGATTTCACCGGCCCGCTCGCCCTCGCGGAACTCGACGGCATCGTGATTGCGAACGCCCTGCACTTCCAGCGAGACCAGGCGGCGACCGTCCGCACCCTGGTCGGATACCTCAAGCCGGGCGGCCGCGTGCTCGTGGTCGAGTACAACACCGACGCTTCGAACGGTGCAGTGCCGTACCCGGTGCCCTTCGCCCGATGGGAGGCGCTAGCGCGGGAGGCGGGGCTCAACGGGACGCGGCTGCTCCATCGGAGGCCCAGCCGGTTCCTGCGCGAGATCTACTCGGCCGTGAGCTTCGTGTGAGTCGCGATGGCGCCCGCGAACGTGGGCTCACCCCTCCGGGACCGGGGACCCGACGATCACACGCCTTCGGGATCTGATGCGGATGGCTCACTCAATCCTGGCAGATCCTCGATCACTACCTCGTACGCTGGCGCCGGGGACCCATAGACGGACCGCCACCATGCTTCAGAGACTGCCAGGACCGCGTCCTGGAACCCGATCTCGAGCTCGGGCGGCTCTGTGTTCATTCGTAGTGCGAAGGTCTCGACCATTCCTGTTAGCAGCCCTGCGAGGACGATCGGGTCCGCCGGCGGAATGCGTCCCTTGCTCAAGAGATAGGTGATGCGTCCGGCGATACGGTCCTGGAACCGCCGCCGTGCCTCACGGTAGAAGCGTGCGACCTCCGGCTCTACCAGCGAGAGGGCGTAGAGGTCTGAGAGGACACGGCGTTGATTGCTCCAGAGGCGGAGGTAAGCGGCGTTCGCGAGGACGATGCGTTCGAAGTCGCTCCGGTCCGGATAGTGCTGGCCGGCGACGTCATAGAGCTCCTCCACGACCTCTTCGCAGAGCCGCAGAAACAGGGCGAGCTTGCTCGGGAAGTAGGCGTAGAAGGTCGACCGCGCCACGGAAGCGGCGGCGCTAATCTCCTCTATGGTCAGCGCCCGGTATTCGCGCTCCTCGATAAGCAGGCGCATCGCGTCGAGAATCGCGTTGCCCGAAG
>JBPPMX010000284.1:0-8376 GCA_051306275.1 Tepidiformaceae bacterium | reverse complement strand
GGAGGGGACTGTGCCTCGCGTTAGCGAAGCCTACCGTGTCGCCCAGCACGAAACGATCCTCGATGCCGCCGAGGCATGTTTCTCGCGCAAGGGCGTCGTCCACACGCGCGTCGACGACATCGCCGCTGAGTGTGGTCTGAGCGTTGGTGCCATCTACCGCTACTTCAACTCCCGGGACGCCATCATCGCCGGGGTCGCCGAACGCTACCGGGAGCGCGATCGCGCCGCCATGGTCCAGCTCTACGCCCGCGCGATGTCCATCCGCGAACAGATCCTACTCGGCCTCGTCTACTTCCTCGGCCGCCCTGCCGACTGGATCGCGCTCGATACGGTCACCCTCATGCCCGCCGAACGCGACCGCGAAGCGTTCGTCGAGTGGGTCTCGTGGATGGCCGGCCGATACGAAGAGCTCCAGGCGGAGGGCCGAATACGCGACGACATCCCGGCGCCCCACATCGCCCGCCAGCTCATCCTCACCTACGAGGGCCTCGCCGTTCTGCTCAGCGCGGGCGAACCCGGCGTGACCGAGGCACTCCTCGAATCGATCGCGACAATCCTCGCGGACGGTCTTTCGCCCCGCTGAACGGGCGCGCCGAATCCTCAGTCCCTGCCCAACTCTTTACCTCACATGCAGGCACTTGTAACGCGATTCCGGCAATGTAGCAGCGGGGGCCCTGATTCGGCCCGACCGGAGCGCGTGTGTCGCTACACCGCAGCCTGCTGCTTGCCGTCGTCTTCGCCACCCTCGTGGCAGCGACTGCTTGTTCCGCGAGCGGCTCCGAACTTCGCGCGGTCGTTACGACCCCTGAACCCACGCTCCCAGCAGCCACCGAGTCCTCTAGCCTCTCCGCCACGGCCCCCGACGCGACTCCCGCGACGGACTGCGCAATTGGCGTCGCCCCAAGCCTGGATGCGCTCGCCAACCTCGAGGCCGACCTCCTCGCCGCGATGGACGGCTACGACGGCACCTGGGCTGCCGCCCTGATCGACCTCGGCTGCGGTACCGAGATCGCCGTGAACCCGGACTACACGCAGTACGCCGCGTCCGCTTCAAAGATCGTTGTGGTCGTCGCCATCCTCCGCGCGGTCGAGCAGGGCCGCCTCGAGATGCCAGAGGTTGCGCCCCTCATCGAGGACGTGATGTGGTACTCCACGGACTGGGCTGCCGACGTACTGAACGAGCTCATCGAACCCGAAGAGGTTGCCGAGGTCCTCTCGATCGCCGGGGTATCCGAAGAAACGACCTTCCCCTACTGGTGGAACGGCGCCCTCATGCCCGCCATCGACCTTGCCCGAGTCTGGGCCGCGCTGCTTGATGGGCGCCTGCTCGGCGAGGACTACGCCACCTACCTCATGGATCGCGCCTCGGAGGCTGAGATCTCGGATGGGCTTGAAACCTTCCCGCCGTCCGCCGATCTGCCACAACTCGACTACGGGCAGAAGGCTGGCTACTACGTCAGTGATGGCATCCCGTACTTCTTCGTTGGCGCCGGGTTCATCCGCCCGGAGGACCGTTCCCATCCCGGGTTCGCGATTAGCTGGATCGGCACCACCATGAACGACGACTTCCTCGACGCCCAGCGCCGCTCAGTCTTTCCTATCATGCTCGGCTACGCGGAGTTCGCCCTCGCCGGGTAGCCCGGTCAGACGTTCCGGCCGCGCCCGATGACATCCAGCCCAGAGTTCTCGCCGGTGAGCAGGCTCAGGAGATCCTGCCAGTACCGGCTGAGGATGAATTGGCCAGCCAGCGCCGCTGCCACCGCCGTGAGGACGATCGCCCAGTCGGTGGGCGACACCTCCACGAAGTCGAAGAAGCCGCGGAGCCATGGCACGTAGACCACTGCGACGAACCCGGCCGCGAGCAACGCCCCGAGCACGGTCGTCATCACCGGGCGCGTCAGGCTGCGGAACGATGCGCCTTCGAAGCCCAGTACCTCGACCATGTAGAACACCCCGGTGATCCCGAGGACGAGCGACACCAGCGTCCGCGCGTGCTCCACGTCGTAGCCGAGGACGCCTTCGCTCAGGAGGTGGACCGTGATCGCAGAAGCCGCCAGCGCGAGCGATGCCGGGAGCGCGAACCGCAGCACGCTCCGCGTGAAGTCCTTCCCCGCATCGGGCGGTGGCACGCCGATCGAGATGAAAACGGCCGGGATCCCGAGCGACAGCAACGCGGTCAGCGAGCCGTGCCGCGGCAAGAACGGGAAGTTCAGCCCGAGCATGTTCGTCGCCACGATCAGGAGGTACGCGTAGAAGCTCTTCGCGATGAAGAGCTTCGCCAGCCGGGCGGAGTTCCCGAGCACGGCCTGCGCTTCTTTCGTCGCCCGGATGAACGCCTCAAACGAATCGTCCAGCAAGACGATCCCGGCCACTGCTCGCGCGGTCCCGGTGCCCGAAGCCATCGCCACTGCTACGTCCGCCTCGCGGAGCGCCTGCACATCGTTCGCGCCGTCTCCCACCATCGCGACGAAATGCCCGTTCGTTTTCAGCTGGCGCACGATCCGCGCCTTCTGGGCCGGCGCAATTCGTCCGAAGACACTTGTTGCTTCCACCGCGCGGGTGAACCCGGCCTCGTCCAGGACCTCCAGCTCCGCGCCCGACATCACTCCGCCCTTCACCTTGATCCCCAGCTGCGCGAGGAGTGCCGCGACCGTGTTCGGGTTGTCGCCGGAGATCAGCTTCGGCTCGATGCCCAGCCGTTCCATCGTTTCGAAGGCCGCCTTCACCTCGTTGCGGAGGACATCGGCAAGTGTGACCAGTGCCAGCGGCCGGAGTCCCGACGACGGCGTGCCCTCGGTCGGCAGTTCGTGCGCCTCGGCGAAGACGACCCCGCGCAAGCCTCGCGCCGCTGCGGCCGAGTACGCCGCTCCGAACTCCTCGCCGCCGTCGCACAGCGGCAGCACCGTCTCCGGCGCCCCCAGCACGAAGCTCCGCGATTCCCCATCGAGCGCCAGGCGCAGCGCGCTCCAGCGCCGCTCGGAGTTGAAGGGCACAGCGCCATCGGGCCGCGCACCGTTCGAACCGTTCGCCAGCGCGTCTGCCAGCGCCCCGGCGGTCTTGCTGTCGTTCGCCGTCGCCGCCGCGAACGCCGCCAGCCATGGCCGCGTCGCCGCCTCGTCCGACAGCCACTGCACGCCATCGAGCGTCAGCCGGTTCGCCGTGATCGTCCCCGTCTTATCCAGGCAGACCACATCGACGTAGTTCAGCGCCTCCACCGCCTGGATGTCCTGCACGATCGCTTTCGCCTTCGAAACCCGGACCGCACCGACCGCGAACGCCACCGTCATCCCGAGAAGCAACCCTTCGGGGACGACCGTTGTCAGCGTTGCCGTCGTCGCCTTGATCGACTCCGCCAGGCCGCGGTCCTCGACGTTGTACGAGATCATCAGGAGTGCCCCGAGCACCGCCGTCGCCCCGAGCAGGACTCGCAGGATCCGGTTGAAGCGGGCCTGCAGCGGCGTGTGGCGGCGCACGTGTTTGCGCGCATCCGCCGCGAGCTTGAGCGCATACGCTTCGAGCCCCACGCGGTCGGCCGTGTAGTAACAGTTCCCGGCCGTGCAAAAGCTCCCCGAAAGCAGTTCATCCCCTGGCGCTTTCCTGATCGAATCCGACTCGCCGGTGAGCAGCGATTCATCGACCTCCGCCGAGTCCGCGACGACCTTGCCGTCGGCGACCACCTGGTCGCCGGGCTTCAGGTGGATGAGGTCGCCCTGCACGACCTCCGTCGCCAGCAGAGCGACTTCGCCCCCGTCCCGGATCACCGACGCCCGTGGCGCCGTTAGCGCGACCAGCTTCCGCAGCGTCTTGAGTGCGCGGATCTCCTGGAAGGTCGCGACTGCGACGTTCGCCGCAACCACCACGCCGACGAACAGGCCGTCGCGGAACTCGCCGACCGCGAACAGCGCGACGATGAGCGAGGCGAGCACGACATTGAAGAACGTGAGCGCATTCGAACGGACGACATCGCCGTTTGTCCGCTGCCTCGTCCCGTCGACGTTCGCAAGCCCCCGGGCTGCGCGCCCGAGCGCCTCCGGGCTGCTCAGCCCGCTCAGGAGGGGTCGCTGGATAGCTGCCTCAGTCGTCTCACTCACGCAGTAGAGGTTGCGGGATCATCGCCGGGCGTGGAAGTACGAACCGGGGCATGTAACTCACAAGACCGTTAACCACCGCATGCCACCATCGAAATCGCCCGGTAGCGTTCGGCACCCCCTGCTGGCTGCCGGGGCGTCCCACCCCAATGAAGAAGGCCCGCCGTAACCCCTCCGGCGGGCCTTCTTCGCGCGGTGTACACCCGCCGCCGTCCACACTGGGACGCTTCTCTCCTCGGGGGCGCTTCCGCGTATCTTCCTTACGCATCGCGGCCCGGTGCTGGATCGATCTTTACCGATCAGGCGAAGCTCAGCTCCAGCCTTGTCCCCGGGAGCATGCGCCCTTCCGCTTCCGGTTCCGTCTCCTCCGGTGGTTCGACGTTCGAGCCCGATGGGTCGGTGTTCATCCCGATCAGCGCAATGCTCGTAAGAAAGACCACCGCAAAGACTCCGATGATCGCGGTGAGTACGACGGCTTGCCACATCTTCACGGTTCGTGCTCCGAGTTTCAGCGTTTGTCGCGGCCCCGCCGCGGTAAAGCGGGCCAATGCTACCGCGTTTCGAGCAATCGCCCCAGCGCGACTGGCACGCTGGCCGTCTTCCCCGGCCCGCCGCGCTAAGATGGTGCGGATGCCTCCGACGACATCCCCCCTCAACCGCGCTGTCATCCTAGCCGCTGGCGATGGGGGCCGCCTTGGCGCGCTCACCGAAGCGACGCCGAAGCCGCTCGTCGAACTCGACGGTCGCCCTATCATCTCGTACACCCTCGATGCGCTCGCTTCCGCGGGCATTTCGGAGGTGGGTGTAGTCGTGGGCTACCGCCGCGCACAGGTCGAAGCCGGGCTCACGGCGGCATTCAGCGGCGCGATTACGTTCACCGTCCTGCCCAATCCGTACTTCGAACGCGGGGCGTCGTACTCTCTCGCCGCCGCCCGTGATTTCGCCGGGAGCGAACGCTTCCTGCTCGTCATGGCGGACCACATCCTCAGCGATGCGCTCATTGCCCGGCTGCTCGCCCACGCGGACGGCGCCACGCTCGTCGGCGCCGATTTCGCCCGGCCGGGCGCCCACACCGCCGCCTACGTCGACGAAGCCACGAAGCTCGCGGTCGACTCCGCGGGCTACGTCACCGCGATCGGCAAGGCCGTCCACCCCTGGGATGCTCTCGACACCGGCGCCTTCCTCTGCACACCGGACGTCTGGCCCGCGCTCGACTCCGCCCCCGATGACTGCGAACTCAGCGCGATTTTCTCCGCGCTCGCCGCTCGCCGCTTGCTCCGCGCCGCCGATGTCACCGGCGCTTTCTGGTACGACATCGATACCGCCGCCGACCTCGCCGCTGCCGCGGATCTCCTGCCCGGTGCCCTCCATGGCGTATGACGGCCTTGTCTCGCGCTACCTCAACCGGCCGCTGAGCCGTCCCATCGCGCGCCTCCTCGCCCCGACCCGCGTCACGCCAAACGTCATGACGACGTTCACTCTCCTGCTCGCGATCGGCGCGACCGCGATGACTGCCGCTGGCTGGCCCATCCTTGCTGGCATCGCCATCCACGCGGTGAGCGTTGTCGATGGCGTCGATGGGGACCTCGCGCGCCTCAAAAACATGGCCACCCGCTTCGGCCACGTCTTCGACGCTGTCAGCGATCGCTACGCCGATGCCCTGATCCTCGGCGGTATCACCATCGCCGCCGCTCGATTCCAGGACTTTCCCCGGCCAGAAGTCGTGGGCTGCCTCGCCCTCGCGGGCGCCCTTTCGGTCAGCTACAGCCGCGCCCGGATCGAAGCCAGCCTCAGCATCACCCCGAACGACAGCGTATTCGGCCTCGCCAGCCGGGATGTCCGCCTCCTCATCGCGGCGGTCGGCACCGCCTTCGCCCAGTACTACTGGACGCTCGTCATCCTCGCCGTCCTGAGCGCGCTGACCGTCATCTTTCGGCTCCTCTATCTCCGCATCAACAACATCGGGACCGAGCCCGTCGCATGATTTCGTAAGCAGGTCGCAACGTGCGTTACTCGCGCCGAACTGTCTTCTCGGCGTCTCGAATCGTATGATCAGATGAACTGGGGGTCCGCATGCGCTTCCTTTCCACCGTCATCGGCGGGGCGATCTTCCTCTTCCTCCTCTACATCGGGGTTGGCGGCATCGTCGATGGCTACTTCGGCGGCGACATCGTCCCCGACCGCGCTGTCCCCGATTCCTGGTCCGCTCCCGATAGTTGGAGCGAGTGGCGCGACATCTTCTTCGTGTTGACCGGGTTCTTCTGGGTGCTGGCCGCTCTCTTCTTCGCCGTCCTCATGGTCGTCCTCGTCTTCCTCGCGATCACGGTCCGCAAGCTCGTGAAGGACAACCTCTCCCCGGCCATCGATTCCCTCCGCGATTCGCTCGATAACGTCCGTGGCACCACCGAATTCGCTGGCGAATCCGTCGTCTCGCCGCTCATCCGCGTCTACTCCGTCTACCGCGGCGTCCGCTCTGGCTTTGGCGCGGTCGGCGGTATTGGGAGTCGCATCCGCGGCAACAAAGACGGGAAGAAGCGCCGCTAATGGACCCCGAACTCGACCGCGAGCTGGACCCGACTCCCGCTCCCCACGAGCCCACCTATCCGGCCATCCCCGAGGATGAGCCCGGCGAGCCCCTGACCGAGTCGATCGTCGCCTGGGGCAGGGCCGTCGTCTTCGGCGTCCGCGATACTGCGCGCGACATCCTCGCTGAGGCCCGCAAGGGCGCCGCCACCGGCCGCGCCGAAGCCTGGGACCGCTACCGCGACAAGACGAAGTACCGCCGCCACCCGCGCGACTGATCCGCCGGCATGCCCGGCTCCTGTCCCATCACCCCCCCGGCCCGTATCCTGTATTTCCGCGCGCGGAGAGGTGCTGGAGTGGCCGATCAGGCACGCCTGGAAAGCGTGTAGGGGCGCAAGTCCCTCGTGGGTTCGAATCCCACCCTCTCCGCCAGTGACCACACCAACCCGGCCGGTCGCCGGCCACGGAGTCTCGCCAGTGGCTTCCCCCGAACCCGTAGTCGCTACCGCCCGCGCCGAAGCCACGCGCGTCCTCGCCTATCAGCAGCTCCGTGAGATGGTCGCGACCGGCGTCATCTCCGCGCCCATTGAGATCCCGGACGCCCACTTCCAGCCGTCCAGCCTCGACCTCCGCCTCGGCTCGGTCGCCTACCGCCTCCGCTGCAGCTTTCTCCCCGGCCGCGAACGCGTCGAAGACGCCCTCGCCGCGTACACCATGGAAGAGCTCGACCTCGAACGCGGCGCCGTCCTCGAACAGAACCGCCCGTACCTCATCCCCCTCCAGGAAGAGCTGAACCTCCCGACCGGGTTCGCCGCCCGCGTTAACCCGCGCAGCTCCACCGGCCGCCTCGACATCTTCACCCGCGTGGTCACCGACCGCAGCGAGCAGTTCGACTCGGTCGCCGCAGCCTATCGCGGCAAGCTCTATCTCGAAGTCGTCCCGCGCTCCTTCACAATCAAGGTGAAGACCGGCCAGGCACTCTGTCAGCTCCGCCTCCTCGACGAGGGCGTCGCGAACACCCTCCCCGACGCCGCCGTCATCGCCCACCACGACCGCACCCCCCTCCTCTTCGCCGACCGTAAGCCGCTGCCGCTCGACGAACTCCACCTGCGCGAGGGGCTCTTCCTCAGCATCGACCTCTCCGGCCGCGCCTCCGCCGATGGCATCGTTGGCTATCGCGCGCGCAAGAACAGCCGGCTGCTCGACCTCGCGCAGCGCGACCACTACGCGGTCGAGGACTTCTGGGAGCCGGTGCGCAGCGAGGGCGGCCGGATCGTCGTTCTCGAACCCGAGGAGTTCTACCTTCTCTACTCGCGCGAACGGGTCCGCATCCCCGTCAGCCTCGCCGCCGAGATGGTCGCCTTCGACCCCTCAGCCGGCGAAGTCCGTACGCACTACGCCGGCTTCTTCGACCCCGGCTTCGGTGAACGCAACGGCGGACTCCCCGGCGCCCACGCCGTTCTCGAAGTCCGCGCACATGACGTCCCCTTCGCCATCGCCGATGGGCAGCGCCTCTGCAAGCTCGCCTTCCAGGAGCTAAGCCAGCTTTCCGACCGCGCCTACGGCAGCAACATCGGCTCCCGCTACAACGAGAACGACCTCATCCTCCTCCCCCGCCAGTTCCAGTCCCGCACCTCCGAGCAGCGCCCCCTCTGGGCGATCTGACAGCGTCGCCGTCAGTTCACATTCCCGTCACCTCCTGTTTGTGCCACCGTGCCTACAATGCCTCCATCCCAAAACCTGAGGCTTGCCCCCATGCTCGTCG
>JBPPMX010000283.1:0-2833 GCA_051306275.1 Tepidiformaceae bacterium | reverse complement strand
GGTTACCGCGAAGAAGGCACCACCACCACCCCGTTCGACATGTGCGTGCTCAACGAACTCGACCGCTACCACCTGGCCATCGACGTCATCGACCGCGTCCCCCGGTTGCGTGATGTCTCCGCCCACGCCCGGGAGGAACTGCGCAACGCCCTGATCGAGCACCGCGGCTACATTCGCGAGCACGGCGAAGACCTCCCCGCGATCCGCGACTGGACCTGGAACAGCGAGGGCACAGACCCCACAGTTCAGCCTGGCGCAGCCAGATGAACGCGGAGGCTACCTTCCCTGCGGCGCACCATCTCGATGCCGTCTATGACGCGGTCCTGTTCAGCATGGACGGCGTTGTCGCCAACATCGCCGCCATTCATGCGACCGCATGGAAGCAGTTGTTCGACGGCGTGGTGAATGACCCGCGGGTTCCTCCCCGCGTCCGCAAGGACCCCGTCAACCCGATGGTGGACTATTTCCGCTATTTCCGTGGGCGGTCCCGTGAAGACGGGGTGGCCGAGTATCTCCGCGCCCGAGAGATCACGCTGGAGCCCGGCGAGCCGGGCGACCCGCCGGATGCGTGGACGATTTTCGGGCTCGCTGCTCGGAAGAATGAGCTGTTCCTTGCGGAGCTGCGCAGGCGCGACGTCCGGGCCTATGCGGGCACAGCAGGGCTGCTGCAGCGTCTGCGGGACGCGGGCGTGCCGGTGGGTCTGGTCACGGCGAGCCGTAACGCACAGCAGGTGCTGGCCGCGAGCAAGTTGACCGGCAGCTTTGACACCATCGTGGACGGTCAGGCCGCACTCACACATCATCTGCCGGGCGCCCCGCATCCCGCCAGGTTCATGGAGGCGGCGCGCCGGCTGGGGGTTCCCCCGGCCCGTGCGGCGATTGTCGTGGGATCAGTCGCCGCTGTGCAGGCCGGCCGACGGGGCGGCTTCGGGTTCGTCGCCGGAATCGATCGGTCCGGCCAGCGAGAACACCTCGAGGCGGCCGGCGCGGACATCGTCCTCAACGACGTCAGCGAACTCGATCTGGGCGTCTCATCGACCCACCCGTGGCTGCTGGTCTATGAGGGGTTCGATCCCGCACACGAAGGGCACCGGGAGGCACTGACCGCATTGGGCAACGGCTACCTGGCCACACGCGGCGTCCGGCCTGAGCATCACGACGATGGAATCCACTACCCGGGCACCTATCTCGCCGGTGTCTATAGCCGGCTGAACAGCACCATCCACGGGCGCGCCCTCGAAGAGGAGCACCTCGTCAACACGCCCAATTGGCTCCCCGTGGACCTTCGCATCGGAGACGGGTTGTGGCTGTCGTCCGGCCAGGTCGTAACCCATGGCGAACGACGCGAACTTGACCTTCGCCGCGGGCTGATCACACGACAGGCGACCCTCACCGGTCCCAACGGGAATCGCCTTGACTTCGAGCAGAGAACCTTCACCTCTATGCATGACCCTCACCTGGCGGTCCTGGAGACCACGGTCACCGCCCGCGGTTGGAGTGGCCCGGTCACCCTGCGCGCGGGCATCGACGCGGGAGTGCGCAACACCAACGTGGCCGCTTACCTCGGCTCAGATGCCACCCACCTCACACCGCCGGTATTCCAGCACGGCGGCGACATCACCCTCTGCCGGGTGCAGACCCTGCAGAGCCGACTACGCATTGCTACGGCCGTTCACCTGAGCCTCACCGGAGCGGACGGTGTGTCCTACCGCAACACCGAAACAGAATCCCGGCACACCCGCGAGGTCCGGGTCCACCTGGAAGAAGGCCAGCCGGTCACCCTCACCAAGACCGCCGCCATCTTCACCTCGCATGACCGTGCCATCACCGAACCTGGCGAAGCGGCCGTGCAGAGTCTTCAACAGCACGGCGGCAACGTTGCGGCCCTGCGCGGACTGCACGAAGCTGCCTGGCGTCGGCTCTGGGACCGGTTCGCGGTGACAGTGGACGCCGACGGGCACAGCCAACTCATCCTGAACCTGCACGTGTTCCATCTGCTGCAAACCCTGTCCCGGCACACCGTGGAACTCGACGCCGGCGTGCCGGCCCGCGGTCTGCACGGGGAAGGGTATCGCGGGCATATCTTCTGGGACGAGGTGTTCGTCCTCCCCGTCATCGCGACACGCCTTCCAGAACTCAGCCGGGCGCTGATCGACTACCGCTGGCGGCGCCTGAACACCGCCCGCACGGCAGCGACCGCCGCCGGTCTGGGCGGGGCGCTGTTCCCGTGGCAGAGCGGCAGCGACGGACGGGAGGAAACCCCCGATGCCCTGTACAACCCCCGCTCAGGCCGGTGGATGCCCGACAACTCGCATCGCCAACGCCACGTCGGACTGGCCATCGCCTACAACGCCTGGCAGCACTACCAGGCCACCGCCGACCTCGAGTGGCTCGCCGAACGCGGTGGTGAGCTCATCATCGAAGTCACCCGACTGTTCACCTCGCTCGCAGAATACGACCCCGCCACCGATCGCTTCCACATCACCGGGGTGATGGGACCCGACGAGTTCCACGACGGCCCCCCGGACGCCCCTGGCCGCGGGTTGCGCGACAACACCTACACCAACGTCCTCGCCGCCTGGGTCACCCGGCGAGCCGGAGACACCCTCGCCCTACTCGACGGCCACCGAGGCCAGTCCCTCCGCGACCGGCTCCACGTCACCGAAGACGAAATCGCCCACTGGGCACACCTCAGCACGCGGCTCACCGTCGGCTTCCACCGCGACGGCATACTCACACAGTTCGACGGCTACGAGGACCTCCAGGAACTGGACTGGGCCGGCTATCGCAGCAAGTACCGGAATATCGGCCGCCTCGACCTCATCCTGGAGTC
>JBPPMX010000282.1:0-31823 GCA_051306275.1 Tepidiformaceae bacterium | reverse complement strand
TACCAGTAGTCGGTCCCCACCGCTGCGGGTCCGCCATCACCCTGGATCTCGATTCGCTCGTCGCCCGCGAAGGTCACGGAGCACGATCCGTACTCTGCGCTCCCTTCGAGTTCGCCGGCAACGGTCGTCCTTACCGTGTCCGGGTCAGTCGCCGGGTTCAGGGGGTCAGTATCGTCATCGTCCCCGCCACAGGCAGCTCCGAAAGCCACAATAGAAGCGAGCAAGCCCGGGAGGGCCAGCAGGCGGATTCGGTTCATCATCGTGTGCTCCACTCTCAGTGCGCGTCTCGCATACAGGATCGGCGGGCCGCGCTCGATTCCTCAGGGATCCGGCCATTCGAGGCTACGTCAGCCCGCCCGATCACGAAAGCTGCCGTGCCTTCCTTTACGCTCTGCGATAAGCTGCCTTCAGGCTCCCATCTCTCCACGAGGTACCTATCGGACGCATGACCAACCGCGAAATGCTCGAACGGTGTGAGCGCATCACGATCTCCGAACTCCGCCCCCACCTCAGCCGCGGACGCTATGCCCCGAAACGGATCCTGCATGACACCCTCCAGGTGACGGCTGTCATCCTCAAGGAAGGCCACGACCTCCTCGCTGCCGAGCTCAGGCTGCAGCGTCCGGGCGCTGACCACTGGGACAGCGTTCCCCTGCACTACTCCTTTCCAGACGACGAGTGGTCTGCCGAGGTTCCGCTGGACGCGATCGGCCGCTGGAGCTTCACCGTTGCCGCCTGGACCGACCAGTACGCCAGCTGGCTCGATGAGTTCCGGCGCAAGGTAGCGGCAGGGCTCGACGTTGAATCCGAAACGCTCGAAGGCGCGGCCCTATTGCGCCTCGCCGCCGAGTTCGCGGGCCACTCCTCCCGGCATTCGCTTGAACAGGGGGCGGATGCGCTCGAATCTGCGCAATCTGGCGGCGAAGCGCTCGTGGTCGCCGAGTCGGCCGAGCTAGGCGGGCTTGCCGCAGAATGGCTGCCGCGACGGGATCTGACGGTCTACGACCCGGCGCTTCCCCTCATGGTGGACCGGCCACGTGCCCGCTTCGGCGCATGGTATGAGCTGTTCATCCGCTCACAGGGCACCGAACCCGGCCGCCCCGCCACCTTCCGCGACGCGGAGGCCCGGCTGCCGGAGATCAGCGCCATGGGCTTCGATGTCCTCTATCTCGCCCCCATCCACCCGATCGGGGAAACGAACCGCAAGGGCCGAAACAACAGCCTTCGCGCCGAGCCCGGCGACCCTGGGAGCCCATGGGCGATCGGAAATCAGTTCGGTGGCCACGACGCCGTCAATCCCGAGCTCGGGACAATCGACGACTTCGATCACTTCGTCACGACTGCGGCGCAGCTCGGCATGGAGATCGCGCTCGACTTCGCCATCCAGTGCTCCCCGGACCACCCGTACGTCCACGCGCATCCCGAGTGGTTCCGCCGTCGGCCCGACGGAACGGTGAAGTATGCGGAGAACCCGCCGAAGCGCTACGAAGACATCGTCGCCCTCGACATGTGGTGTGAGGACTACCCCGCCCTCTGGGAAGAACTGCTCCGCGTCGTCCGGCACTGGGTTTCGCATGGCGTCCGCATCTTCCGCGTCGACAATCCACACACCAAGCCCATCGCGTTCTGGGAGTGGCTCATCGCCGAAGTGCAGCGGGACCACCCGGATGTCCTCTTCCTCGCTGAGGCGTTCACCCGCCCAAAGAAGCTCCAGGAGCTCGCGAAGGTCGGGTTCACCCAGTCCTACACCTACTTCACATGGCGCAACACCCGCCCCGAGCTGGAGGAGTTCCTCACGGAACTCACCAAGTCCGAGCAAGCCGAGTACCTCCGCCCCAATTTCTTCGCGAACACCCCCGACATCCTTCACGAATACCTTCAGACCGGCGGGACACCCGCGTTCAAGGTGCGCGCCATCCTCGCCGGCACACTCTCACCGACCTACGGCATTTACAGCGGATACGAACTGATCGAGAACATACCCCTGCACCCCGGCAGCGAGGAGTACCTCGACTCCGAGAAGTACGAAGTCCGGGTCCGGGACTGGAACGCCCCCGGCAACATCAAGGGCTACCTACAACGGCTAAACTCGGCGCGGCGCGACAACGCCGCGCTCCAGCTCTACACGAACCTCACATTCCATGACGTGACGAACCCGGCCATCATCGCCTACAGCAAGGCGACGCCCGACCTCGAAAACCGCATCCTCGTCCTCGCGAACCTCGACCCTTTCGCAGTGCACGAAACAATGCTCACGCTTGATGGCGAACTTCTCGGAATCACCGACGGCGAAGCCTATGCCGTTCACGACCTTCTGACTGGCTACGAGTACAGCTGGCGCGGGATTACGAACTATGTCCGCCTCGATCCGGCTGCTCCGGTCCACCTCTTCCGGATCGATCGTCTATGACCACCACTCCAGACACCGAATGGTACAAAGACGCGATCATCTACGAAGTTAGCGTCCGATCCTTCTTCGACTCCAACGGTGACGGGAGCGGTGACATTCCCGGGCTCACCAGCAAGCTCGACTACTTCGTTTCCCTCGGCGTCGACACGCTCTGGCTGCTGCCGTTCTATGCCTCGCCCCTCCGCGACGGCGGGTACGACATCGCCGACTTCCGCACCCTCCACCCCGACTTCGGGACCGTCGACGACTTTCAGCAGTTCCTCAATGATGCCCACGACCGCGGCCTTCGCGTCGTTACCGAACTCGTTCTCAACCACACAAGCGACCAGCACGAGTGGTTCCAGGAGGCCCGGCGCGACCCCACCTCCCCGAAGCGCGACTACTACGTCTGGAGCGACACCGACACCCGCTACGCTGGCGCCCGCATCATCTTTACCGATACCGAGCGCTCAAACTGGACCTGGGACCCCGAAGCTGGCGCCTACTTTTGGCACAGGTTCTTTAGCCACCAGCCCGACCTCAACTATGACAACCCGGCCGTCCAGGATGAGATGCTCGACGCCGTGAAGTTCTGGTTCGACCTGGGAGTGGACGGATTGCGACTCGACGCAGTGCCGTACCTGTTTGAACGCGAGGGGACGAACTGCGAGAACCTCCCGGAAACGCACGCGTTCCTGAAGCGCCTCCGTAGCTTCGTGGATGAGAACTGGCCGAACCGTATGCTCCTCGCGGAGGCGAACCAGTGGCCCGAGGATGTCCGCCCGTACTTCGGTGACGGCGACGAATGCCACATGGCGTTCCACTTTCCCGTAATGCCACGCCTCTTCATGGCCCTGCGCCGCGAAGAACGCACGCCCATCGTCGAGATCATGCAGAAAACGCCGCCCATCCCGGATTCAACCCAGTGGTGCATCTTCCTCCGCAACCACGACGAACTGACCCTCGAGATGGTCACCGACGAAGAGCGCGACTACCTCTACCGTGAGTACGCCCGGGACCCCCGCATGCGACTGAACGTCGGCATTCGGCGGCGCCAGGCGCCCCTCGTCGAGAATAGCCGCCGGCGGATGGAGCTCCTTTTCTCGCTGCTGTTCAGCCTGCCGGGGACGCCGGTCATCTACTACGGCGATGAACTCGGCATGGGCGACAACATCTACCTCGGCGACCGCGATGGCGTACGCACCCCGATGCAGTGGAGCGCCGACCGCAACGCCGGGTTCTCTCGCGCCGAGACCCAGCGCCTCTTTCTCCCGCCAATCCGCGACGCCGCCTATAGCTACGAAAGCGTCAATGTGGAAGCGCAGGAGCGCTTGCCCACGTCATTGCTTTCCTGGGTGAAGCGCATCCTCTTCATCCGAAAGTCGTTCCCTGCCTTCGGACGCGGGACGCTCAGGTTCCTGGACTCGCCCAATCCACGGGTGCTCGTCTACCTGCGTGAGTACGGGGCGACGAAGATCCTCGTCGCGCTTAACCTCTCCCGTTTCTCCCAGCCCGCCGAAATCGACCTCTCGGAATTCGTCGGATGGCGCCCGTTCGAGGTTTTTGGCCGAACGCCCTTTCCGCGCATCGGCGAGCTTCCCTATCTGCTGACGTTCGCCCCGCACGACTTCTACTGGTTCGAACTCCAGTCCGAGGACGACGAGTGACCAACACCCTCGAAATCGATCCGAAGTTCGACCGCCTCTCCGACGCACTCGCAGAGCGGTCCGCGCGCCGCGCCCTCGAAACGGCGCTCCCCGCGTACCTCCGCGAGCAGCGCTGGTTCGGCGGCAAAGCCCGCGACATCACCAGCGTCCGCATCGAGCGCTGGGTTGATCTCCAGGGCGAGGACGATGCCTGCCTCTGCCTCGCTCGCGTCGAAGACTCGGACGGGCGGAAGACCGAACACCAGGTCTATCTCGCATCCCGCGCCGATAGGGGCATGCGGGAAGTCTCCGACGCTCTCCAGTCGGGCTCGACTCGCCGGCGCCTCGCCGAAATCCTCGCGACGGGTGACGTCCTCGAAGGTCAGGGTATGCGCCTGATCGTGGAACGCGCGCACGAGGCTGTCTGTCCGGGCGATGGCCGGGTGCTCGGCGCCGACCAGAGCAACACATCGCTCGTCTTCGATGACGCGTGCCTCCTGAAGGTGTATCGCCGCCTTGAGCGCGGGCCGAGCCCCGATGTCGAACTGAGCCGCTTCCTGAGCGAGGAGGCCGGGTTCACGGCTGTCCCCCGGTTCATCGCCACGATGACAGCCGAGTTCGAAGGCGCGTCCGTCGACCTGCTTGCTCTGCAGGCATGGGTGGAGAACGACGGTGACGCGTTCGGCTGGGCACGGGCCGCCTGCCTTGCCGCGCTCGAAGCGAACCCCGACTCCCTCAAGCGCTGGCTTGAATCCGAGCCATCGGCAGTCGAGCGGGCCACCGGTCTCGGTCGGACCACCGCCCAACTGCACGCGGCCCTCGCGAGCGCCACCGGCCCCGGCCTTGCCCCGAGCCTGCCTGGGGAGGACGACCTCACCGACTGGCTCGGCACACTCTGTGAAGAGGCATCAGCATTGCTCCCCCTCCTTGAAGAAGGCTCTCCTCTGCATGCGGCGGTGGCCTGGATCGACAGCGCCGATATCAGGCTTCCGGACGATACCGGTCTCAAGACGCGCATCCATGGCGACTACCACCTCGGCCAGGTCCTCCTTACCGGCGATTCATTCGTCGTCCTCGACTTCGAAGGGGAGCCCTCGCGATCGCTTCGCGAGCGGCGCACGCTTCAAAGTCCGCTTGCCGATGTCGCTGGCATGGTCCGTTCCTGGGACTACGCCGCCCGCCTCACCGCTCGAGAATCCAGTGGGAGCGCCGTCGAAGGCCTCGCCAACGAATGGGCCCGGACCATGCGAAACCGCTTTCTCGATGCGTACTGGCGGGAAGCTTCCCGGGCAGAACCAGCCTTCCTCCCAGCCGCCGAGAAGGACCGCGACGCCCTGCTCACCCTCCTTGAGCTTCGAAAGGCCCTCTATGAGGTGCGCTACGAACTCAACAACCGCCCGGAATGGGTGGACATTCCCGGCGCCGCCGTCATCCGCCTTGTGGAGGCCCTTGAGAATGTATGAGGTCGTCTATCCTGGGCATCCGTATCCGCTCGGCGCCACATGGGATGGGTCCGGCGTCAACTTCGCGCTCTTCGCCGAGCACGCGGATGCCGTGGATCTCTGCATCTTCGACCAGGCACACGGCGCAACCGAGATTGCACGGGTCCGCTTGCGTGAGCAGACCGATTACGTCTGGCACAGCTACCTCCCCCAGGCACGTCCGGGATTGCACTACGGATACCGCGTATATGGCCCGTACGATCCTGAGAACGGAAAGCGCTTCAACCCCAACAAGCTCTTGATCGACCCGTACGCGAAGGCGATCTCCGGTTCAGTCCAGTGGTCCGATGCGATGTTCGGCTACCACGTGAACGGAGAACCCGATCGCGATCTACACATCGACACAACCGATAGTGCGCCCGGCATGCCGAAGTCCGTCGTCATCGAGCCGTCCTTCACGTGGGGCGACGATCGGCCCCCAAAGGTCCCCCTCCACAACACCGTGATCTACGAAGCGCACGTGAAGGGCTTTACAAAGCTCCATCCCGCACTCCCGGAGCACATGCGCGGCACCTACGCTGGCTTGAGCGACAACAACATCGTCGAGTACCTCCAGCGGCTCGGGATCACCTCCCTCGAACTGATGCCGGTCCACCACTTCATCCACGACAAGCAACTCGTCGACCGTGGCCTGCGCAACTACTGGGGCTACAACTCGATCGGCTTCTTCGCGCCGGAGTCGCGCTATAGCGCCGCGAAGAGCCCCGGCCAGCAGGTCAACGAGTTCAAGACCATGGTGAAAACGCTCCACCGCGCGGGCATCGAGGTCATCCTCGATGTCGTCTACAACCACACCGCCGAAGGGAACCACCTCGGTCCGACGCTCTCATTCCGCGGCATCGACAATCAGGCCTACTACCGCCTGATCGACATCGGCCGGTTCTACATGGACTACACCGGCACCGGCAACACCCTGAACATGCTTCACCCCCGCACGATCCAGATGATCATGGACAGCCTCCGGTACTGGGTGCTGGAGATGCATGTCGATGGCTTCCGCTTCGATCTCGCCGCGACCCTCGCCCGCGAACTCCATGAAGTCGATCGCCTCAGCGCCTTCTTCGACATCATCCACCAGGATCCGGTGCTCTCCCAGGTCAAGCTCATCGCCGAACCGTGGGACATCGGGGAAGGCGGATACCAGGTCGGCAACTTCCCGGTGCTCTGGGCCGAGTGGAACGGCAAGTACCGCGACTCCATCCGCCGTTTCTGGCGCGGCGACCCCGGGCAGGTTGGCGAACTCGCCTACCGGCTTACCGGAAGCTCGGATCTCTACGCCCACAACGGCCGCCGTCCGTACGCCAGCGTGAACTTCATCACCGCGCACGATGGCTTCACTATGCACGACCTCGTCAGCTACAACGACAAACACAATGAGGCCAACGGCGAAGATAACCGCGATGGCCACGACGACAACCTGAGCACGAACTACGGCGTCGAAGGCCCCGCCGACGACCCGGCGATCAACGAACTCCGCGCGCGCCACATCCGGAACTTCTTCGCCACGCTCTTCGTGTCACAGGGCATCCCAATGATCCTTCACGGCGACGAAGTCGGCCGCACCCAGATGGGTAACAACAACGCGTATTGCCAGGACAACGAGACCACCTGGCAGCGCTGGGACCTCACACCCGACCAGCAACAGATGCTCGAGTGGACTCGTCGCGTGATCGACCTCCGCAAGAACCATGCGATTCTCCGCCGCCGCCAGTACTTCCACGGGCGCGCTATCCGTGGCGCGGGCATTAAGGACATCTCGTGGCTCCAGCCCGACGGCAAGGAGATGGGCGACGAGGCCTGGAACGACGAAGGCGTCCGCGCGCTCGCGGTTTGGCTCGCAGGCGCCGCCGCCGATGTCCGCGATGAGCGCGGCAACCGCATCGTCGGCGACACCATGGTCATTCTTCTGAACTCGTTCGATGGAGATCTCGAGTTCCGCCTGCCTCCCGCGCTCGCCGGAAAGCGGTGGGAGTTCGTCCTCGATACCGCCCGCCCAAAAGAGCCGCCCGCTGAAGAGCGCTACCGGGGCGGCGCAACCTACACTGTGAAGGAACGCTCAATGGCAATCTTCAAGCACCCGACGCCGAAACCCGCATGACGACTCTCGATACGCAGGCTACCGAACGCCTCCTGGCCGGGATCCTTCACGACCCGCATGGGATCCTCGGCATGCATCCCACGTCGAGCGGAGTCACCGTCCGCGTGTTCGCGCCCGCGGCCCAGTCCGTCTCTTTGATCGAGCGCGGACGCGAACAGCGTGTCCCCCTTGCGAAGACGGCGACGCCCGGGCTATTCACCGCGAATATCCCCTCCCGCGAGACTCCGTTCCCCTACATCCTCGAGATGAAGAGCGCGTCGACTACCTGGACACAGGGCGACCCCTACCGCTTCCTTCCTACCCTCGGCGACCAGGACCTCCACTTCATCGGTGAAGGCACCCACCGCCGCATGTACGAGCGCATCGGGGCCCATCCGCGGACGATGGATGGGGAAAAAGGTGTCGCATTCGCGGTCTGGGCGCCGTCCGCCCGGGGCGTCAGTGTCATCGGCGACTTCAACGCATGGCACCGCCGCGCTCACCCCATGCGCGCAATCGGCGCGTCAGGCATCTGGGAGCTCTTCATTCCGGGACTGACTCGCGGTGAGCACTACAAGTTCAACGTCATCGGCGTCGACGGCGTCGAGCGAGAGAAGGCCGACCCGATCGCGTTCCACGCGGAGCTGCGCCCCCGGACGGCCTCGATCGTTGCCGGGCTGGGCGACTACCGCTGGGGCGACGACGAATGGATGGCCCGCCGTCGCCTTGCCGAACACCTCCGTGAACCGATGAGCGCCTACGAGATCCACCTCGGTTCATGGCGCACCCACCCCGATGGGTCATGGCTCACCTACCGTGAACTCGCCGCCGAACTCGTCCCATATCTCCGCGACCTTGGGTACACCCACGTTGAGCTGCTCCCCGTTGCTGAGCATCCGTACGACGGCTCGTGGGGCTACCAGGTCACCGGCTTTTACGCGCCCACCAGCCGCTTTGGGACACCGGATGACTTCAGGTACCTCGTCGACCAACTCCACCAGGCTGGCATCGGGGTACTCATGGACTGGGTCCCCGCTCACTTCGCCACCGATGCCCACTGCCTCGAACAGTTCGACGGCACGTACCTCTATGAGCACCACGATCCCGGCAAGCGCGTCCAGCCCGACTGGGGCACCTACACCTTCAACTACGGCCGCCACGAAGTCCGGAACTTCCTCCTGGCCAACGCCATGTACTGGCTCCGCGAGTTCCACATCGACGGTCTCCGCGTCGACGCAGTCAGCTCGATGCTCTACCTCGACTACAGCCGCGAGCACGGCGAATGGGAGCCGAACGTCTTCGGTGGTCGCGAGAATCTCGAAGCGATCGATTTCCTCAAGCAGTTCAACGAGATCGTCTACGACGAGGGCGAAGGCGCCATCACCATCGCTGAGGAGTCGACGGCATGGCCCGCCGTGTCCCGGCCGACATACTCTGGTGGCCTTGGATTCGGGCTGAAGTGGAACATGGGCTGGATGCACGACACCCTCCTCTACTTCTCCCGCGACCCGATCCACCGCAAGTTCCACCAGGGCACCCTCACCTTCTCGATGATGTATGCCTACAGCGAGAACTTCGTGCTCTCCCTATCGCACGACGAAGTGGTCCACGGCAAGGCATCGCTCCTGCACAAGATGCCCGGCGACGAATGGCAGCAGTTCGCGAATCTCCGCCTCCTGTTTGCCTACCAGCATGGCCAGCCCGGCAAGAAACTCATATTCATGGGCAGCGAGTGGGGGCAGCGCAGCGAGTGGTCGCACGAGCACGGTCTCGAATGGCATGCGCTCGACTACCCCAGGCATCGCCAGGCTCGGGAGCTTGCCCGGGAGTTGAACGCCCTCCATGCCGGCGAACCGGCGCTGCACCGCAACGACCACGACCCCGCCGGATTCAGCTGGCTCGACTTCAGTGACGCGGACAACTCGGTGATCGCCTTTGCCCGGCATGGCGACCAGCCGGAGGATGACCTCGTCTGCGTGTTCAACCTGACTCCCCTCCCCCGGTATCACTACCGCATCCCATCCCCGGGCCCAGGCCGCTACCGTGAGATCCTGAACACCGATTCCGCGCGCTTCGGCGGCAGTGGCGTTGAGAACGGCGTGGTCCCGGCAGACCTCATCGAGCATGGCGGGCGCGAGTATTCCCTCTCCCTTACACTTCCCCCGCTTGGCGCCATTTTCCTCAAGCCCGAGGTGACCCCCTGAAGCGAACACCGGTGGCCCTCGGTCTCTTCATCCACAGCCATCAGCCAGTCGGAAACTACGACTGGGTGTTCGAACAGAACTGGGACCTCGCCTACCGGCCGATGCTTGAGGCGCTCACCCTCCATCCGTCCATTCGCCTCACCCTTCACTACTCAGGCCCGCTCATCGACTGGCTGACCATTCACCGGCCAGAATTCGACTCGATGCTGGGGACGCTCGTCGAACGCGGCCAGGTGGAGATTGCTGGCGGCGGGTACTACGAACCGATCCTGGCGATGCTTCCGGAAGCCGACCGCGTTGGCCAGGTCCAGTACATGTCCGAAGAGATCGAGCGTCGCTGGGGCGTGCGACCGACCGGGGCATGGCTTGCCGAGCGCGTCTGGGAACCGGGCCTCGTGAACGCACTTGTCAAAGCAGGCGTCCGATACACGCTCGTCGATGACTCCCACTTCGCCGGCACTGGCCTCGGCGAGGACGAACTCGACGGCCACTACCTGACCGAGGACGGCGGCGATCCGCTCGCTATCGTCGCGGGGGTGCAGGCGCTGCGGGCGGGCATCCCATGGAAGCCCGTCGACGACGTCATCACCTGGTTCCGTATGCGAACCCGCGCGAGCGGCAACCGGATGTTTGCCATGGGCGACGACGGCGAGAAGTTCGGTTCCTGGCCCGAAACCCAGCACTACGCATGGGAGGATGACGGTGGCTGGGTCGAGCGCTTCTTCAGTGCCCTCGAACGCAACAGCGACTGGCTTTCCACCGTCCAGCTCGGCGAATGGGTGGCCGAAGAACCCCCCCGCGGTGTGATCTACCTCCCCACCGGCTCTTATCAGGAGATGGAGGAGTGGGCACTCCCCCCTGCCCGGATCAACGAGCGAAAGGCCTACCGCGAGACAGTCAGCGCCGCCGGGATCGATGCCGTCCCGCTCCGCGCAGGCTACTGGCGCAACTTCCTCGTGAAATACCCCGAAGTAGGGGCCATGCGCCAGCGCGCCCTCCGTGCCCGTAGACTGATCGATCACATGCAGATGTCTCCTGCTCGTAGTGAGGCGGAGCACGCGCTCTGGGCCGGCGAGTGCAATTGCCCCTACTGGCACGGCATCTTCGGCGGTGCCTACCTCCGCCACATTCGTGTAGCCACGAGCCGCCACCTCGTGCGCTCCGAGCGACTTGCCCGTGTCGGGACACCGCTCCCGCGCGAACCCGAGTCCGCTGACATCGACATCGACGGCCTGCCCGAACTCGTAATTCGCACCACAACCCAGCAGCTCGTCCTCGACCCGAGCGACGGAGGGCTTCTTCGCGAGTGGGATATCCTCGAACACGATTGGCCAGTCCTGAACGTCATCGCCCGCAGGCCCGAGTCCTACCACCACGACCTCGGCCGCGCCGATGTCTCCATCTCTCCCGGGGCACACGGCGAAACGATCGCACCGACTTCACTCATCTACGACCGCATCCCTCGCCTCGGACTCCAGGAGCGCATTCTGCGTACCGGTACCACCGCCGCCGAATGGGAGCGCAACGAAGGCGAACTGGCGGCGCCCCATAGCGGCCCGTGGGAAACCCTCCACGTCGGCACCAGCGACGGCAGCATGGGTGTTGCATTCCGGCGCGAGGACTACGGTCTCTGGATTCGGAAGACCGTCACTACGGCGCCCGAATCTGCCCGGCTTAAGATCACCTACCAGATCGAGAACCCCGGTCGCTACCCGATCGAAGTCCTCTTCGCGAGCGAGTGGAACCTCGGCCTCCCCGGGCTCGATGGCTCGCCCGGCTGGGAACAGATCCGACCCCCGTACGACGACGATGCAGGCCCGACCCTGCTAGATGCCGGTGGAAGTTTCGGCATGAACATCACGAAGCAGGGCTTCTCGGAGATGTGGGAGCAGCGCATCAACACCGTCACGTCGTCGGAGAAGGGCATCGAGCTGAGCTATCAGGGCCTCTGCCTCGCCTTCACGATGCCAGTCAAGCTTAACCCGAGCGAAGCGACCACCGCCAGCCTCCGCTGGGACGTCGTCACCGAACGCTAGGCGTCAGGAACGCCGCCATACGCGGCAGAACGACCAGTTCGCCGCTTTCGAACTGCATCTCGTCGCCATTCCCGCCGAACCGCGCCTCGGCCGTCGACAGTGCGACCGACCATTCCCCATCGAGCGGGAACCGGGCCTCCTCGCCGAAGTTCACCACGATGAGACGGCGCGAGCCCGCTGCCTCGATCTCGATCAGCACGGCTTTCCCCACCACGCGCGTGTGAATCGGCGCCCGTTCTCGTCGGGCCGCGTGCAGCACCGGGTCACTCGCCCGGATCGCAGTTGCGGCCGCGTACAGGTCCTGGCACAGCATCCCTATCCCGAACGCTGACTCATCCAGCGGCAGCTTGGAGCGAAGGAACGTGGTCGGATCCTGGGGGTCCGGTATCCGCTCGCGCACAACCGGATCCGAAAACGCCCGGAACCGCGCGAACTCGGAGCGCCGCCCCTCCGTGACCAGGCGGCCCAGCTCTGGTTCGTGATCCGTGAAGTAGAGGAACGCGCTGGTTGCCATGAACTCCTGCCCTTGGAACACGAGCGGCGTCTGCGGAAGGAGCAGGAGAAGAAGGCTGGCCGAGAGGAAGTCCTCGCTCGCGGCGGTCACGTTCAACCGTTGACCGAATGCGCGGTTCCCGATCTGATCGTGGTTCTGGATCGCGTACACGAACTGCCGCCACGGCTGCTCACGCGCCGGGTTCCCGCGCGGTTCGCCCGGCCAGGGGTCGACCTGGCCCTCGAAATAGAATCCCTGCTCAACAGTCCGCGCGAGCTCTTCCACGCTGCCTTCGTAGCTCGCGAAGTAGCCATCCCGGTCGCGATGCAGGATCGTCCGCACAACGTGATGGAAGTCGTCTGCCCAGACACCGTCAAACCCGAACCCGCCATTCGCCGTGGGGACCACGTACTTGGGGTCATTCTCATGAGATTCGGCGAACAGGTACGGGACGTGCTCGTCCCTCGCCCAGTGATGCACCGAGTCTGAAAGCTCCGCCAGGATGTGCCGCTCCTGTCGATCGAAGATCGCATGCGTCGCATCGAACCGGAACCCATCGATGTGGTATTCATGCAGCCAGTGGAGCAGGTTCTCCCGGACGAACGTGCGTACTTCGTCCGAACCCGGGCCATCGAAGTTCACCGCATCACCCCACGGCGTCGGGTAGCGGTCCGTGAGGTACCCGCTGGAGTACATGCCCGTGTAATTGCCGGACGGTCCGAAGTGGTTGTAGACCACGTCCAGGATCACCGCGATGCCGTTCGCGTGCGCCGCATCGACGAGCCGCCTGAACCCGCCCGGGCCGCCGTAGACCTCTGAGGGCGCGAACAGCGCCACCCCGTCGTATCCCCAGCTCCAGCGCCCGGGGAAGGCGGCTACGGGCATTACCTCGATTGCGTTGATCCCGATCGAACGCAGTCTCGGAAGCTGCTCGATTGCCGAATCGAACGTACCGCGCTTCGTGAGCGTGCCGATGTGGCATTCGTACGTCACGAGGTCGGCCACCTCGGGCGGTTGCCAATCCGCGTCACTCCAGGCGAACCGACCTGGATCCACGGTCTCGGAAGGCCCATGCACCCCTTGCGGCTGGCTCCGTGAGCAGGGGTCGGGGTAGGAGGCATCCCCGTCGAGCCGGTAGCGGTACAGGTACCGCCGGCCTGCGCGCGGCATTCCCATGCTGCAGGTCCAGTACCCCTCCGCCGACCGTGACATCCGGAAGTGACGCGCGGACCCGTCCGACTCGTAGAGTTCGAGCTCCACCAGCTCCCGGTCCGGCGCCCAAACCCGAAATCGGGTGTTCTTCCCGCGCGTGACCGCTCCGAGTGTCGCTTCCCAGGGCCCCGCCATCAGCTGGCCGTCCCGAACAGCACTGCGAACGGCAGGTCACCGAGTAGCACGGAGACAGGGATGGTCCCCGCACCTCGCACCTCGCGATCGCTCAACGCGTCTACCCATGTCTCATAGCCATCCGGCATATCGACCGTGACTCCGTCCATGACACTTCCCTCCAAACCGGCCCCTGGCGCCCGCAAGCGCATCGTAAATCGTGGAACGACAACTACCAGCCGCTCGACCCCGCACGCCCGGCTGAACGCGAACACCCGCTCGGGGTCCGGCCCCTCGACTTCCAAGCCGTCGTACGTGCCCTCCACGAAGAGCCCGGGATGCTCGCTTCGTAGCCGGAGCAGGCGTTGAGCCAGCCACTGCTTCGCCTCCCGTCGGAGGCCCGGGAAGTCACGCGAAAGGCCCGCCAGCGACGAGGCATGCGCTTCGAAATCGACTGGCCGCCGGTTATCCGGGTCCGTCACTGCGAAGACTGGCAGTTCGGTTCCCTGGTAGAAGTCCGGGATGCCCGGCGCCGTGCACTTCAATATCAGCGCCGAAAGCGCGTTAAGACTTCCCGGCCCCTCAATGCGCCTCGCGAATATGGTCAGGCGATTGAGGAAGGAAGGCGCCTTCGTCCGGTCGAGGATCGAATCTACAAACGCGAGCGTCGCCTCCTCGTAGTCCGGATCGACCGCCAGCCAGCTCGTATAGATCTTCATCTCGCGGATTGCTTTGGTCATGTGGTCGCGCATCCGCTGCCGGTACGTAGGCGTAACAGTGCCTTCCCATGTCCCCGCGAGCGTCTGGTAGAGGTAGTACTCGGTATTGGGGTCCGGCACCGCCTCCCCGCGGAGGTGGCGCAGGTGTCGCCGATTCATGCGACTCCACGCGCGCACCTGCCGAGCCCACTCCTCCGGTATCTCGGAGATGACGTGGAGCCGCGCACGGACATCCTCGCTCCGCTTGGTGTCATGCGTTGAGCTCGCCGACATCGCCCGCGGCCATTCGCTCGCGCGCTCCTTGAACCACGAGTGCGCCTCGTATCGCGAGACGCCGAACCGACCCGGGTCGCTTCCCACCTCGTTCATCGAAAGGAGCCGGGCGTACCGGTAGAACGTCGTGTCTTCAAGCCCCTTGGCCATCACGGGGCCGGAGATCTGTTGGAATCGGCGCCGGTAGTGCACACGGCGTTCCATCTCATCGGGCGGGCCCCCACCGCCTTCGAGAGAGAGCACCTCAGCGAGAAACGCGAGCGCCCCATCCGTCAGGCTCGCGTCCCGCATCCGTGCTTCGCCTACCGCGTTCGCGACCAGGCGGCGGTCGATCTCCGATGGCCCGCCCTCGTGCAGGTAGGTCCGGTACACCGGAAAACAGGCGAGGGTGACGGCGATCGCGTCTCGCAACGAACGGAGTGTGTTGTCGCGATGCAGCCGGTGCCGCTGCGCGAGCCGATGGAGCTGGAACGCGAGCACATTGATCTCGCCCGCGAAGAGCGTCTCCGCAACCTGCCGCCGGGACAGATAGGCAACGTCCCGGTAGCGCACATGCTCGCCGAGCACACCCTCGTAGATGTCCGTGAGTTCGCGAGCGTGATTCCGGTCGACCAGCAGCCCATCGACGTGGGCCATGAACTCGTAGCCGGTCGCGCCTTCCACCGGCCATCGGGGGAGGCGCTCGTCCGCTTCAAGGATCTTCTCCACGTACACCGGGATCATCTCAGTCGTCAGCGGCGCAGCGGCAGCCTGCAATCCTTCCCGCAGACGGGCGAGGTACCGCGCCGGGTCGTAAAGCCCGTCGATGTGGTCCACGCGCACACCGGTCACGATGCCCCGCGCCACAAGTTCGAACAGCAGGCCATGGACATTGTCGAACACGTCGTCGCGTTCCACCCGGATCGCCGCGAGCCCATTCACGTCGAAAAAGCGCCGGTAGTTCAGCTCCTCGCCAGAGACACGCCAGAACGTCAGCCGGTAGAACTGCGACCGGAAGATCGCCTCCAGTTCATCGAAGCTCGCAGGGTCGCCCACCACACCGTTGAGCAGTGCCAGCCGCGCTTCCAGGTACGCGGAGATCGCGGGCTCCGAAAGGACCAGCCGCCGGAACCGATCGAGTAGCCGGTCGCAGTCCACGGGCTCGGCGCCCGGAAGCTGGTCGAGCAGGTCAACGAACTCGGAGAGCGCCGCGGGGTCCCCGAGTTCTGCTCGAAGCTCCACAGGCGGCAGCCCCGCAACTCGTGGGTATGATGCCGGAGAGATCGGCAGGCTGTACTCGTAATAGCGAGCGCAGAAGTCGCCGCCCTCCAATGCCAGGCGCAGTTCACCCGCCTCAAGCGCGGCCCCGAACGGCTGCCCGAGGATCGGAAACACGAGGACGCCCGATGCCATCTGCGGCTGCGCTTCCCAGTCGATATCGAAGTACTGTGCGAACGGCGAGTTCTGCCCGTAGCGAAGGACTTCGCGCCACCACTGATTCGCGCCGTCGCCGATCCCCACATGGTTCGGGACGATATCGATAATCAACCCCATATCGCGTTGGACGAGTTCTTCCCCGAGCGCGTAAAGCGCTGGAATACCGCCCAGTTCGCGGCTCACCTGGTTGTGGTCGAGGACGTCGTAGCCGTGCGTGCTGCCGGGCGCCGCCGCGAAGATCGGCGACAGGTACACGTGCGAAATGCCCAGCGATTCGAGGTACGGGAGAACCTTCCGCGCCTCGTCGAACCCAAATCCGGCCTGGAGTTGGAGCCGATAGGTGGCGGTTGGAACCTGGTAGCGGCGGGGTTCTTGCAGTCCCAGAAGCAGCCTCGCTGCCTCAACGATACCCCAGCATGGCTATCCCGCGCTCTCTGCGGATACCTCGTCGGCTTCGAAGACGCGTTTCTGACGGTCGTGCTGCACGATGAAGCGCGTCATGTCGCGCCGCGCATCCTCGATCATGGCGTCGAGCGTCTCGAGTTCGGGACGCCACATCGTGACACCCGCCTCGATCGTCACGTAGACCTCGCCCTCGTCGCCGGCATGCCCGCCGCTGCCGACTCGGGTCCTCGCGCGTGGCACAAATGCGTCGCCGCCATCCGCATCGGTACTCGCGAGGATCACCGCGAACGTCCCGTTCCCGAGTCTGCAAACCGTGTCCTCAGACCGGGCGACTCCGATCAAACCACGCCCAATCGAAGCAGCGGTGACCGGGGCCAGGGCACGCTCGGGCCGATAGGCGTCGGCCATCTCCAGGATTGCGAGTGAAAACGGGTCCTCGCGCCGCGCGAACCGTGCGACATGATTCCGGAAGGCCATTTCCAGCAGCGTGCGGGTACCAAGGCCGGTCTCGGGGTCTTCGTATTCCGGACGGTTTCGCTGTCGCTCCAACACGACGTGGGCAATTTCGAGGTTCTCGGTCGCACCATCGCGCTCTCGTGTCGCTTGCCGAAGGATCCACGCCAGCAGTGCAACCGTCCCGGCAAGCGAACCAACCGCGATCCACGGCTGGTTGAAGATCACCGCCGCAAGCGCTCCGCCGCCGCCAGCTGCGGTCGCTTCGCCCCAGAACCTGCCGGCTATCCGGGAAAGGCGACCCGTAGATTGCGATCTGTCGTCACTCATTGCTAACTACTTCGGCACGATTCAGCCACTCCTGAAGGACCGCCCACGCCAACCCGGAAAACCATCCGTAGAATGGTGCGCGTCGGCCTACCGCGCGCCGCGAGGAGATTCACCATGACCCAGAAAGTGGAAACCGGGCTCCCAGTCCATGAGGTCTACGAACCGCCCGCCCGCGTCCGCGAAGGCGCACTCATCAAGGACCGGACGACCTACGACGCCATGTACCGTCGCAGCGTCGAAGACCCCGACGGGTTCTGGGGCGAAATGGGCACGGAGTACCTCAACTGGTACGAGCCCTTCACGAAGGTCCGCGAAGGGAACCTCCGCACGGGCGACATCGCCTGGTTCATCGGCGGAAAGTTGAACGTCACGTTCAACTGTCTCGACCGCCACCTCGCGGACCGCGGTGACCGCACAGCCATTCTCTGGGAGGGCGACGAACCCGGGACAAATCGCCGCATCACCTACCGCGAACTCTACGAGGAGACCTGCCGCCTCGGGAACGAACTCCGCGCCCGCGGCGTGAAGAAGGGTGACCGCGTCGCCATCTACATGGGCATGGTCCCCGAACTCGCCGTCGCGATGCTCGCCTGCGCCCGAATCGGAGCGATCCACTCCGTCATCTTCGGCGGCTTCAGCGCCCGTTCCATTCGAGACCGCGTCGAAGACTCCACCTGCAGGACCATCATCACCCAGGACGAGGGGCGTCGCGGCGGCCGTCCGGTGGCCCTGAAAGCGAACGTCGACGAGGCGATCCGCGACCTCGACTTTGTCGAGACCGTGATCGTGTACCGGCACACCGGCGGCGCCGTCGACATGACCCCCGGGCGCGATGCCTGGTGGCACGCCGTCCTCCCGGCGCAGCCCGCGGAGTGCCAGCCCGAGGTAATGGACTCCGAGGACCCGCTCTTCATCCTCTACACATCCGGCTCCACCGGGAAACCGAAGGGCGTCCTCCACACCCAGGCCGGCTACCTCCTCTTCGCGATGGTGACTCACCGCTACGTCTTCGACATCCGCGACGACGACATCTATTGCTGCGCCGCCGACGTCGGATGGATCACCGGCCACAGCTACATCGTCTACGGCCCGCTCGCCAACGCCTCCACAACAGTTATGTTCGAATCAATCCCAACCTACCCCGACGCCGGGCGCTACTGGGACATGGTCGACCGCCTCGGCATCACCATCCTCTACACGGCTCCGACTGCCATCCGGGCAATCGCGCGCGAAGGCAACCAGTTCGTGACGAAGTACAGCCGGAAATCACTGCGCGTCCTCGGATCCGTCGGCGAGCCGATCAACCCTGAGGCGTGGCGCTGGTACTACAATGTCGTCGGCGAGGGACGCTGCGCGGTTGTCGACACCTACTGGCAGACCGAGACCGGCGGCCACATGATCACGGGTCTCGCCGGCGCCATCGACATGAAACCAGGCTCGGCATCGGTCCCCTTCTTCGGCATCCAACCCTGCCTTGTCGACGAGGCAGGCATCGAGATCGAAGGCAATGGCGTCAGCGGCCGCCTTTGTATGAAGGCATCCTGGCCCGGGATGATGCGAACGGTCTTCGGCGACCACGAGCGCTTCATCCAGACCTACCTCTCGACGTATCCCGGCCTCTACTTCACCGGCGACGGTTCGCACCGGGACGAAGACGGCTACTACTGGGTCACGGGTCGCGTCGACGATGTCCTGAACGTCTCGGGGCACCGGCTCGGCACCGCAGAGATCGAAGGCGCGCTCGTCGGACACCCCGCATGTGCGGAGGCAGCGGTCGTCGGCTATCCACACGACGTGAAGGGCACAGGCATCTACGCCTACGTCCTCCTGAACGCCGGCCATGTCGCTTCGGATAGCCTCGTCAAGGAACTCCGCGAATCGGTTCGCGAGGCGATCGGAGGCATCGCCATGCCGGACAAGATCCAGATCGTCGAAGGACTTCCGAAGACCCGCTCCGGGAAGATCATGCGCCGCATCCTCCGCAAGATCGCTGAGGGCGAGCCCGAGAACGTCGGTGACGTCACAACGCTGGCCGACCCAGCGGTCGTCGAGTCGATCATTGCCGGGGCGCGTTAGCGCGAGGAGCTGCTGAGCGCCTTTCGATAGGCGCTTCCTAGCATCGGGAGCACCCGTTCGGCGCGGTAGCCCGCGGCGCGTTCGAAACCCCGTCGCCTGAGCTCTCCGCTCATCCCGGCATCTTCGATTACCCGCCCGAGCGCTCGTGCAAACGCCGTCACGGCTTCCGGCGACCCAGCGCCGCCATCTTCGTGAACATTCACCAGCACGCCGGCGTCGCCAACGACCTCGGGCAGTGCCCCCCGGTCACTCGCGACCACCGGAAGGCCGCACGCCATCGCCTCGATGACCGGCACCCCGAATCCTTCGCCAAGACTGGGCTGCGCCAGCGCGTCGCACGCCGCATAGACCCGCGCCAATCGCGCCGACGAGAGCCCACCCAGTTCGATCACCCGGGGCCCGAGGCCAAGCGCCTGCACCCGCTCCCGGTGATGCTTCGCCAGCGGAGCCCCCACCCGGATGAGGTTCGCTCCGTGGAGCTCCGGCGTCGCCATCGTCTCGATTAACAGCTCAAGGTTCTTGTATGCGCCTGCGTGCCCAACGCTCAGGATACGCGGCCCTTCCGGCAGCTCGACCCCTCGAGCTCGTAACCAGGCATCCGGCTCCGATTGTTCCTCGTATACGGGCGCCACCACGTTCGGGACGACCGAGATCCGCTGCGGGTCGATCCCCAGCACCTCCGAGATCTGGCTCGCCGTCCAGCTCGAGACGGTGACCACTCGGGTCGCGAGGCGCATGGATTCGACGCTGTATCTCAGGAAGCCCTGCTTCACCAGCCGCTCCGGACTGCTCCGGTAGAACCCCGGCACCACGAACGGCATCAGATCATGGCAGGTGACCACCGTTGGTCTCCCGCGGAAGCGGCGGAGATGATGCGCTAGCCCCTGGTCGGCAAAGTGGATGACGTCCGCCGGAAAGCTCCGATCGGCACGGAATGCTCCGTTGCGCCACCACCGGTGGGCGAGGCCCCTGGCGGCCGACGGGGGATTCCACCACGGCGCAGCCGCCCGGCTTACTGAGACCCCCGGGACCCCTGGGGTTCCCGCGATCGCTTCGCAGTACCGGGTGATGCTCAGCCAGCGGCGCCCCGGATACGGGCCCACGAGCAGCACACGGGAAAGTTCGGGCATCGACGAAGCGTAGTCCCGTAACCACCCGGCGGCAAAACGACCGTGTAGCATCCGACCCGAATGAACGACCTCCTTCCTGACCTCGTCGCTGAACGGGACGCCCTCGACCGGCCATAGACGGCGTTTCCTCCGACCGCTGGGACATGCCGAGCCCCGACATGAGCGCCCGCTCATTCGCCACGGCCCGTTTGATGGAGGCCTGGTCCCACGGTCTCGACATTCTCGATGCCTCCGGCCGTACGAAGCCCGATAGCGACCGGCTCAAGCATCTTGCCCACATCGGTTATGCCACGCGTGAATTCGCCTACCGCAACCGCGGCCTGACGCCTCCCGAAGCAGCCCTTTACGCCGAGCTTCGCTCGCCGTCCGGCGCGACATGGACGTGGGGCCCCGACGACGCCACCGACCGCATCACCGGCGAAGCAGGCGAGTTCTGCCGCGTCGTCACCCAGCGAATCCACTGGCAGGACACGAACCTTAAGGCCGAAGGACCTGCCGCCCAGGAGTTCCTCACCGTCGCCCAGGCATTCGCCGGCCCTCCCGGGCCCGGTCGGCGCTCCAAGGTCAGCTGACTAGCAGGGTGCTGCAGAAAAACGTGGCTTGGAGGGCGAGGGGACGAGCCGGAATGTTGTGGGACTCCCGCTGCGGGCTGTTGTGGCCCGTGCGATGGCAAGGTCAGGTTCGAGGGAGTGCGCTCGCGTTGCCGTCCTCGATCTCGGGACGGCTTTGGGGGCCCGCTCGGCTGCCTGTCAGACGGGCGTGGGGGCGATGTTCGCCATCCGGACGAGGTTGTACCCGGCAGCGAGCATCTGGAACCAGTGCTGGTTGCGAGCGACCCCGAGGTAGCGCAGTTTCCGGCTCCCGGCAACGGTCTTGCACCAGCCGAAGCACTCCTCGACGAGCTTCCGCCGCCGCTGGCTGACGGCGTAGCCCGGCGTGTTGGCGATGGCGACGGCGACGGCGCTCCTCCTTCCCCGGGTGTGCTGTGCAACGTGGGGCGTGATCCCGCGCTCACTGAGGGCAGCGACAAATGCGAGCGTGTCGTAGGCCTTGTCCGCCCCGAGCGTGGCCCCCGCACCGAGTGACTGGCGGTCCACGAGCGCGAGCGCCGCTTCCCGTTCGGCGTATCCCGTTGCGGACGTGAGGACCGCATCGACGATGAGGCCATTGCGGTTCTCGGTGAGCAGGTGTCCGCTGAAGCTGAGGCGGGCTTCCTGTTGTCCGCCTTTGCGCATGAGCCGCGCTTCGGAGTCCGTCGTCGAGACGTGCGTTTCGTTGCTGCGCCGCTGGCCGTGGAAGTCCGAGGGTGCGTTCCGGCCTCCTCCCTGCGGCGGCTCCTGGCCGTCGCGAGGGCGGAAGCTTTTGAGGGAGGCCCAAGCCTGCAGCAGGGTGCCGTCGACAGTGAAATGGTCTTCAGAGAGGAGCCGGCGCTTGCGTGCTTCGGCCACGGTGGCCGCGAGGAAGGCGCCTGAAACCTCGTGCTGGAGTAGTCGCTCACGGTTGTGACTGAAGGCGGTCGCGTCGAAGGCCGGGTCGGTGATGTTGAGGTCGAGGAACCATTTGAAGAGGAGGTCGTACTGGAGGCGCTCGCAGAATTGGCGCTCGGAGCGGATGGAGTAAAGGGCCATCAGGAGCGTGCCCTTGAGCAAGTGCTCGGGCGGGACCGAGGGCCGGCCACGCTCCGCGTACATCGCGGCGAACATCGGCGAGAGCTCATCGAGGATGCCGTCGACCAGTTCCCGGATCCTCCGGATGGGGTGCCTTGCCGGGACGAGGTCGTCCGCCGTGACGCCAAAAAGCATCTTCCCCTGTCGTTCCGTCCTGCCACGCATTGGGTGCCTCCTGTCTGGAGGCATGATCCCTCAACTCGCCCCTTCAGCCGATCCCCTTTTGCAGCACCCTGCTAGCCCCGGGCCGCCAGGTAGGCGGCCCCCAGCGTTGGTGCCACCGCTGCCGCGGTGAAAGCGCGAGCACGCTCGCGTCCCGCGGCGGCCATCGCGCTACGCATACTGCCGCCGGACAGCACCGCTTCGAGCGCCTCTCCGAAACGGACGGCTGTCTCTCGAGGATCGACGCCGATCGGGACAATCTTCCCCGCCCCCGCGACCACCTCCGGCAGCGCCCCGCCGTCCGAGCACACGACGGGCAGGCCCGTCGCCATCGCCTCAGCAACCGGGTACCCGAACCCTTCGTCCAGGCTCGGCTGCGCGAGGACATCACACGATCCGTACGCCGCGCTCAGCTCCGCGTCGCTCACCGAGCCAAGTTCGATGATGCGGTCGGCGACCCCGCACTCCACCGCGAGCGCGCGAAGTTCCGCCGGCAGTCGTTCGCCGATTCGCACGACCGTCGCACCGCGAAGCCCCGGCGCCGAAAGCGCGCGGATGAGCACCGGAAGGTTCTTGTACCGGTAGGCCATGCCAACGCTCAGGATCTTCGGCCCCTCCGGCAGACCCCTGAGCGCAGACTGCGGCATCGCGTCGAAACGCGAAGCAACCACCGGGTACACCACTCGGACCCGTTCCTCAGCCGCGAAGCCGTATTTCACGATCAGGTCGGCGGTGGCCTCCGAAACCGCGATCACCACATCCGCCCTGCTCAAACCTCGCATCGAATGCCGTCGCGCTTCGAGCTGCAGTCTCGCCCGCACCCCCGATTGCCAGTGGCCCACCTCCGGGTGCAGGTAGATCAGGTCATGACACGTCGCCACCCAGCCGATGCGCTTGCGGTCGGGCACATGGTGGGCAAGCGCTTCGGACGTGAGGTGGGCCACGTCGGGTCCGCATTCAGCGACCGCCCCGGCGATCGGACGCGTGTCCCCGTATCGCCGAGCGAACCGCCGGACGACCGCAGGCGGGTCGAGATATCCGGCCGCCGCCGATTCCACGTAGAGACCAGCCGACGCCTCGACGAGCCCCCGGGCGTACCGATCCATGCTCGGCCAGCGAGGGTCGCTCCGCGGGTGGATAAGAAGAACCCGCATCCCGGGTCAGTCTCGCCCAGCCCTTGATGAGAGCGCGGCAGCGTACGCATCCAGGAGGGCGGGGCCTACAGCCCCCGGGGTAAACAGCCGCGCTCGCTTCCGCCCCCGCGAGACCATCGTCGCCCGCGCTCGGCTATCCGACAGGACTGCCTCGATTGCCTCGCCGAAGCGCACAGCGGTGTCGCTGTCGTTCGCGCCCAGCGGGACGACCACCCCCGCGTCGCCAACGACCTCCGGTAGGGCCCCGCCGTCCGAACAGACAACTGGCACCCCCAGCGCCATTCCTTCCGCCGCCGGATACCCGAAGCCCTCGTCCTTGCTTGGCATGACGACCACGTCAGCCGCCGCGTACGCGGCCAGGAGCGTCGCGTCGTCCGCCCTCCCGAGTTCAACGATCCGGTCGACGACCCCGTGTCGTACAGCAAGCTCGCGGAGCGGCGGTTCCATGGGATGGCCCACGCGGACAAGCGTCGCTCCGCACAAACCCGGCGCCGCCATCGCCTCGACCAGCATCGCCAGGTTCTTGTGCTGGTTGCCGTTTCCCACGCTGAGCACTTTCGGCCCGACTACGTTTTCGAGCGCCGGCAACCGTGACTGGGGATCAGGAGCATCGACGAATGCGGGGAACAGCGCCGGGTAAACGACATGGATCCGCGACTCTCCCGCAATTCCGTACTCAATCAGGCGTCGCCGCGTGGCGTTCGAGACCGCGACCACGGCGTCCGCGGCTCCGATCGTCCGGAAGCTGTACCGGAGCAGTGCGCCGTTGACCGCCCGGTCCCATCCGGGCCGAAAGCTACTGCATCCGGGCAAGAGTTCAGTGACGTCGTGGCACGTCACCACCGTCCCGGCCTCGCGCATCCATCGATGGTGGTGCCCGATCCAGTGCGCCGTGACGTGGCCAATGTCGAACGACCCGGCATTGAACGTTTCACGCACCTGCGGCGCATACCGATAACGCGGGACCACCGTCCGCACGATCTCGGGCGGATCGAGGAAGTTGGCAGGCGCGCCAGTGAATTGAATCGACGGAGCAGAGTTCACGAGCCCCTGCGTGTACCGATCCATGCTGATCCAGCGCTCGTCGACCCTCGGGTGAACCAGGAGAACGTTCATCGCCTCATCGGGCCTCCGCGGGTCAGCATCCCACCGCAACCAACGCAAGGATCGGCTCGGCCACGCTGTCGCACAATTAAGCAAGACCTGTGACAGAGGGGGAAGAGATGGTCGGGGCGCCGCGATTCGAACGCGGGACCTCTTGAACCCCATTCAAGTGCGCTACCAGGCTGCGCTACGCCCCGGACCGGCCACCAATGGTACGGCTGGCCCTGCTCTCCGGCTACACGGCGGTCGAATCGCACCCCGTTCGGCCGGTAGCGTCACTAGGCGCGCTGTGGCAAGCTGACTCACGGACAGCGTGCTCCTGGCGTTGCTCCCGGGCAGGCAGAGCAGTTTGGGCGATCGGCGTGGCCGTGCCCGTGCGTGGCCCGCGGCAGGATTCACAAACACATGATCAATGCCCAGCGGCTCGCGTTCGCAACTCTCGCACTTACCCTCATCCTCGTCGGCGTCGGCGTACTTGTGCGCGCCACGGGCTCCGGTCTCGGCTGCCCCGACTGGCCCCTCTGTCACGGCGGCGTCGTGCCTCCCTCCGAGTCGCACGAACCCGTCATAGAGTTCTCCCACCGGTTCGTCGCTGCCGTTGTCGGGCTCATGGTGATCGCGCTCGCCGTCATGGCCTGGCGAGAGTACCGCCATGTGCCCTTCATCTGGGGTGTTGCTTTCTTCACAGTCCCCCTCGTCGGGTTCCAGGGAGTCCTCGGAGCGATTACGGTCTATCGTGAGCTTCCGCCTGAGATCGTCGCGACGCACCTCGTGACCGCGATGGCCGTCCTCGTCTGCCTCGTCGCCGTTGCCGTCGCGATGTGGATGGAGGACCCGGCCCACCGCTTAACAACGGAGCGCCTTGCCCGGGTGGACACCGGCCGCCTGCGCGTAGTCGGCCTCGTTTCGCTCGCATGGCTTATCGCCGTTATGTGGGTCGGCGGGTACATGTCCGAAAGTGGGGCCAGCACGGCCTGTGAAGGTTGGCCGCTCTGTAGCGGCTCCATCACGCCCGCAAACGACGACCAGGAAATCACACACATGCTCCACCGATACCTCGCGGGTGGATTCGGATTCCTGATCGTCGCCTGGGCATGGCAGGTCTGGGGGCTGCGCAGCCAGCTCGGCTGGGCAATGCCCACCGCGGTCGCTGCCGGCGTGCTCTACGTCGCGCAGGTCGTGGTCGGGGCCCTGAACGTCTGGTACACCTTCCCCGAACCGCTGACCATCTCCCACACCGTGATCGCATCGTTCATCTGGACGGTGCTGGCCGGTGGGATCATCCTCGCCTACTATGCCCCCGCGGCCCTGCGGCGCAGGCAAGCCGTCACATCTGCCGGGGTGCCTGCTTGAGCGCGAACGCTACCGTCGCCCTTCCCTCGACCGGGTTCGCCGCGATCATCCGCGCGTACGTCGCCCTCACCAAGCCGCGGATCATCGTCCTTCTCCTGATCACCACCGTCCCCGCGATGATCGTCGCCGAGCGCGGCTGGCCCTCCGGATGGCTCATCCTCGCCACCCTCGCCGGCGGCACTCTCTCTGCGGCCGGCGCAAACGCCCTCAACTGCTGGTACGACCGCGACATCGACGGGATCATGCAACGCACGCGTGGCCGCCCGCTCGTCACCGGCATCATCCCGGCGACACACGCGCTCATCTTCGGCATCGCGCTCGGCGCGGGCGCATTCGTGTTCCTCTGGGCGACGACAACCCTGATGGCCGCCGTGCTCGCGCTTTCAGCGCTCCTGTTCTACGTCTTCATCTACACGATCTGGCTCAAGCGCCGCACGCCCCAGAACATCGTTATTGGCGGCGCCGCCGGTGCGTTCCCCCCAATGGTTGGCTGGGCAGCCGTCACCGGTGATATCTCGCTGGCCTCGTTCATCATGTTTGCGATCATCTTTTTCTGGACGCCGCCGCACTTCTGGGCGCTCTCGCTCCGGCTCAAGGACGACTATGCGGTCGCCGGCATCCCCATGCTCCCGGTCACCGATGGCCCGGCCGTCACACGCCTCCAGATCCTTCGCTACACGGTCATCCTCGGCCTCGTGACTGTGACGCTCGCGCCCGCCGCCGAACTTGGCGCAATCTACCTCGCCACTGCCGCCGCTCTCGGTATCGGGTTCACCTGGCACGCCTGGCAGCTCTGGAGCTCCCCGCAGACCAGCGGCCCCATGGGGCTCTATAAGTACTCACTGCTCTACCTCGCGCTCCTCTTCGTCGCGATGGCGGCCGACGCCCTTATTCTCGGCTAGCCAGCGCGGCTTCCTGCGCCGCCTCGGCCTTGCGTCGCGCCATCATCCGATCCTGCCGCTTGCCTTCGCGGTCGTCGTGCTGCACCCAGCTGTACGCCACCGCCGCCACCGCCCCGATGAACACCAGGTCGCCGAACACCCACATGCTGATCCCCGCGAGCTGCTGGTCGGCGATCGGCGTCGGTCCCCACGTTCGCAGGAGCGTCTCGTAGTGCTCGTACAGCACAGAATTCGACCCGTAGAACGCCACGCCGAGGAACGAATTCTGGGGCATCTGCAGAAACAGATAGAGGATCCGGAGCGGGTGATTCATCCGCCAGCGGATCGGGTCAGCCGCGATCACCGGCCACCAGAACAGGAGGGCAGCACTGACGTAGCCCGCGTGCTCCAGCCGGTGCAGCCATGCGTTCTCCAGTGCCTCGTTGTAGAGCGGCGAGAAATGCGAGCCCCACATCATCGCGACGAAGACAACCCAGCTGAACACCGGGAACGCCAGCACCCCGACGATCTTGCTATGCAGGATCGGCAGCAGGAGCTCACGGCGCACATTCGGGCTCGCGGCCCGAAGCGCAAGCGTAATCGGCGCTCCGAGCGCGAGTAGTGGAGCCGCACCGAGCGTGAGCACCATGTGTTGCCACATGTGCACCGAAAACAGTGTCGTGTCGTAGTACGCGAGCGGCGACAGTACCGCGATGACGAGCGCCCCAATCCCCCCGTAGAAGTACACCACGCGCTTTGTCGGGACCGGCGCAGCGGGATGCTCGCGGTTCACCTTGCGGACGCCAAGGTAGTAGATCCACGACACCAGCCCGATGAGCACAATGAAGAAGGGGTCGAGATCCCACTTCAGCAGGATCGAAGGAAACGATGGTTTCTCGAGCACAACGCCATGGGCCGCCGCAGCGCCCGGGACGAGCGCGATGGCGCCCGAGAGGATCAGGATTCGGCTCGTCCGCATCGTCCAAGTATCCGTCTGGCGACCGATCGCGGCGAATCCCGTCCCGGACTTTCGATACCGCTATCGAAGCCCTCGTTCGATTCGCGAGCGACGCCACCTTGTTGCCTCCGCGGGCGTATCGTTACGTCAGCTACCTGCCCGGAGGCGAACCCATGCGACGCGCAATCGCAGCCGCCCGACAACGTTGTCCGCGCTGCCTCGAGGGACCGGTCTTCCGCCGCTTCATCTTCATGAACACCGCCTGCCCGGCCTGCGGCTTGAAGTTCGAACGCGAACCCGGCTACTTCACCGGGGCGATGTACGTCAGCTACTCCCTCGGCATCGTAACCACGGCCCCGCTCTACTTCCTGTTCCTCTACCTCCACGTCAATCCCGGCTTGATCCTGGGGATCACGGCCGCGCAGCTCCTCGTCTGTAACCCGCTCTTTTTCCGCTATTCGCGGGTCCTCTGGATGTACCTCGACATGGGCTTTAGCCCCCCCGACGAGCTCTCACCGGCGCCCGTCCACGAGGCCCCCGAAACGGGGACTGTCCGGACGTTGCGGAATTGATCACTAGCCTTTCGCGTTTCTTGACAGGGTACAGGGCCGGGGCTATAACTCGTTTGCGACGCCCGTCACAACCGCGTCTGCGTGGGAGCCGTTCCTGACCTGCATCTTCAGGTGCAACGGCGGATTTTGGGCAGGAAGGGGAGCCTGAAGCATGCGTCACGCCGCGAAGCGTCGCCCTGCACGACGCGCCCTCGCGATCGTTCTTACAGCGCTCATGGCGCTTCTTAGCATCGGGGTCGCCAGTGCCCAGACCGGCATACCCGGCGGCGCCACGGACGAAGCCCGCGATATCCACGACCTCTACGTGTTCGTACTCGCTCTCGCCGTTGTCGTCTTCGTCATCGTCGAAGCGGTGCTTATCTTCTGCATCGTCCGCTTCCGCAAGAAGGACGACACGCTCCCCCGCCAGGTGCACGGGAGCAACGCACTCGAGCTCACCTGGACCGGCATTCCCGTCCTGATCGTCGCTTCTATCTTCGTCTTCTCGTTCATCACCCTCGACAACATCGAGAACGACGCGGACCCCGAAGACTTGACCGTCGAAATCACCGGCTCGCAATGGGCGTGGTCGTTTAACTACAAGCTGAACGACCTTGGCCCAGGCTCGAACCCCGAGGACGAGGGAGAGATAACCGTATTCGGGAGCAGCCAGACCGAAGATCCCGAGCTGGTCCTCCCTGTCGACGAGGTAATCGAACTGAAGCTCGTCGGAGCCGACGTCATCCACTCCTTCTACGTCCGCGACTTCCTCTACAAGCTCGACATGATCCCGGGTCGCGACAACCGGTTCACGGTCACCGCGCGGGACACCGGTACCTTCCAGGCCCAGTGCGCCGAATACTGCGGCACCGACCACGCCTTCATGCGCTTCACCGTCCGGCTTGTGACCCGCGCGGATTTCGACGCCTGGGTCCAGGAACAGACCGCAGCCGCCGATACGGCGCGCGTCCGCTGAGGCTCATCACGATGAATCCGCAACCAACCGCAACCCCACGCCATCTGGCGATCGTCGGCCATGCGCCGAAGGAGGATGACTCATGGCGACCGTAGCCGTCCCGGGACAGGCTTATGCCCGCCCCGTAATCCTCGACTGGCTAACCACCGTCGACCACAAGAAGCTCGGCATCCTCTACCTGTACACGACGATGTTCTTCTTCGCCGTGGGCGGCTTCCTGGCGCTCCTCGTGCGGACCCAGCTCGCCGTCGCCAACAGCTCCTTCATGAGCCCGGACACCTACAACCAGGTGTTCACCATGCACGCCTCGGCGATGCTCTTTCTCTTCATCATCCCGGTCTGGGCCGGGTTCGGTAACTATTTCGTCCCACTCCAGATCGGCGCGCTCGACATGGCCTTCCCGCGTATCAACGCGCTCTCGTTCTGGCTGGTCCCCCCCGCCGGCCTGATCATGTTCTCCGGCTTCCTCGTCGACGGCGGCGCGGCCAGCGCTGGCTGGACCGCCTACAGCCCGCTCGCTCGCACACTCGGGACCGGCATGGACCTCTGGATCATCGCCGTATTCCTGTTGGGTGTGTCCTCCACCATCGGCGCAGCCAACTTTATGGTGACCATGTTCCGAATGCGGGCTCCCGGGATGACGATGTTCCGGATGCCCATCTTCTGCTGGACCATGCTCGTTACCTCTACCCTCCAGCTCCTCGCAACGCCCGTCCTTGCCTCCGCCCTCGTCATGCTCTTTATCGACCGCAATTTCGGCGGGTCCTTCTTCGACCCCAACGGTGGCGGGAACGCGGTGCTCTGGCAGAACGTGTTCTGGTTCTACTCCCACCCGGCCGTCTACATCATGATCCTCCCGGGCATGGGCATCATCTCCGAGATCATCCCGGTCTTCTCCCGGAAGCCGCTCTTCGGATACAAGGCCTTCGTCTTCGCCACAATCGGCATCGGCGCCCTTGGCTTCTCCGTCTGGGCCCACCACATGTTCACCACCGGCGCGGTCCTCAAGCCCTTCTTCGCCTTCATGACCGCGATGATCGGTGTCCCGACCGGCGTCAAGATCTTCAACTGGCTCGGCACGCTCTGGCGCGGCTCAATCAGTTTCGAAACGCCAATGCTGTTCGCTCTCGGGTTCGTCGCCATGTTCCTCATCGGCGGCATCAATGGCACGTTTAGCGCGGCCGTCCCGGTCGACTTCGCCATCCACGACACCTACTTTGTCGTTGCCCACATCCACTACGTCCTCTTCGGCGGCTCGGTGTTCGCCGTCTTCGCGGGCTTCTACTACTGGTTCCCGAAGATCTGGGGCCGCGCACTTGATGAACGGATCGGCAAGCTCCATTTCTGGGTCCAGTTCGCGGGCTTCAACCTCGCCTTCTTCCCGATGCACCTCCTGGGCCTCGACGGCATGCCGCGCCGCATCGTTACCTACAACGATGTGCGCGACTGGGAGCTGCTCAACATGATGTCGACCATCGGCGCCTTCATGATCGGCGTCGCCGGGTTGATCTTTTTGGCGAACGTCATCATCACGTTCCGGAAGCCCCAGGACGCGCCGGACGACCCGTGGGAAGGCAACACCCTCGAGTGGGCGACCACCTCGCCACCGCCCGTCCACAACTTCGACCACATCCCCGAGGTGCATTCCGAACGGCCGCTGTTCGACCTGCGCCACGGACCTTCGACCGGGCACTAGGTATCCGGTCGGCCTTAATCACCAACTGAGGGACGGGACAGACTATGGCGGTGCACACAGCTGACGGGCACGACGGACGGATGAGCAATGGCATGCTCGGGTTCATCCTCTTCGTCGCGTCCGAGGTCATGTTCTTCGGCGGGCTTTTCGCCGCCTACTTCGTCGCTCGCGCCGACGCGCCAGCCTGGCCGCCCGAGCAACTCCTCTCGCCCGAGCAGATCGCGTCTGGCGTCGAACTCCACCTCGAAAAGACGCTGCCGACCATCGGTACGGCTATCCTGATCCTCAGCTCGGTGACGATGCAGTGGGCTGTCTGGCAGATTCAGCGCGGTTCCAAGAACGGCCTCATCTGGGGGCTGTTCATCTCGATCGTCCTCGGCGGCATCTTCCTTACTATCCAGCTTTACGAATACACCCAGCTCCCGTTCCGCGCCGATGACACGGTCTTCGGGACGACCTTCTATACGCTAACCGGTTTCCACGGCGCGCACGTCGCCGGTGGCGTTATCTTCATGCTCGTCTGTCTCATCCGGGGAATGGGTGGCCAGTTCTCTGCCAAGCACCATGAAGCCGTCGAAGCCGCCTCGTTCTACTGGCACTTCGTCGATGTCGTCTGGATCGCGCTGTTCGCGACGGTATATCTCGTCGGCTGACGCCGGGAAGCATTCAGAAGAGGGACAGTATGGAACAACACGAAGCACACGGTGATTCCGGGGAACATGGAGAGATCCACCTTCCCGACCCGAGCATCTGGCCCCTCGTCGTTGGGGTTGGCGCGCTTCTCCTTGGCATCGCGCTCGTGTGGTGGACCGGAAACCAGGACAGCACGTTCGCCGGGCCGTTCCT
>JBPPMX010000281.1:0-38565 GCA_051306275.1 Tepidiformaceae bacterium | reverse complement strand
ATCGAACGCGATCAGCTCCCACGGGATCTCGTGGGGGTGGAACCAGCCGATCTCCGATGTCTCGTTCCCGATGGCGCCCACGCCGAGCGCCTCCGCCTCGTAGACGATCACCACCACCCCCGGCCCCTGCCGGGTGTACACCCCGAGCAGCCGCAGGTTCGCTACTTCCAGGCACGCTTCCTCCATCGTCTCCCGCGCCGCTGCCTCCTCCGCGCTCTCGCCGATGTCCATGTACCCGCCCGGGAACACCCAGTGCCCAATCTTCGGCTCGATCGCGCGCCGCACAAGCAGCGCCCTGCCTTCGCCATCGACCGGGATCGTCCCTGCCACCGGACGCGGGTTGATGTAGTGGATGAACCCGCAGTCGAGGCACACCAGTCGTCGCTTCGTGTCGCCCTCTGGCAACGCCGAGGTCAGGCGCTGCCCACAATGCATGCAGTAGCGACTCGCGTTGTGTGGATGCGTCACCGCTCTACCTCATGCTCGCAGGCGCCTGCTCGAATGCCATCGCTTCCGGCCCTTCAATCCACTCTTCGCCGTCCGCCCAGACTTCCTTCTTCCACACCGGCACCCGCCGCTTGATCTCGTCCACCAGCCACAACCCACCCTCGAACGACTCCCGCCGGTGGCCGTGACTCACCGCTATCAGCAGGCTCGTCTCCCCGATCTCAAGCCGCCCCGTCCGGTGCAGGATCGCAGCGTCCACCAGCCCGAACCGCTCGACCGCCTCTGCGCCGAGCTCCCGCATCACCTTCTCCGCCATCGAGGGATAGGCGTCGTAAACCAGGTGAGAAACGGCCCGGCCCTTGTTTGCATTCCGCACGTTCCCAAGGAACACCGAAACCGCACCCGCCTCCGGCCGTTCCACCGCCTTCACAGCCTCGTCTGTCGTAAGGACCTCGTCCGTCACGCGGATCAGCATCAACAACCCCCCGAAACTGGTGGGATCAGCGCGACCGTCGCCCCCGGCGCGACCGCTGAATCGGGCCGCGCATACTCTTCGTCGACGGCATACAGCAGGTTCGCGACGAACGCCTCAATCGCCGGGAACTGCGCGACCACGCGGTCTCGTACCGATGCCACGGTGTCCCCCGGCTCGGACGCAACTTCGATGCGCCTCGTGCCCGCCCGGTCCGCGATCCCCGCGAAAAGCAGGACTGTCACACTCATCCTCTAAGTGTAGCCGAAAGACTTGCCTTCACCGCCGCGTTTCGCGTCCAATCACCGCGGAATGCCGATACTGCCAAACCTCATCCGGACAGCGGCCATCACGGTCCGCGACACCCTCTACCCGGCGCGCTGTGTGGACTGCGCCGCGTTCGGCCAGTGGCTCTGCGCGAAGTGTGAAGCCTCACTCATCCCGGTCACGGCAGGCCCGCGCTGTCCGAACTGCGATGCACGCTGGGATCAGCCCGGGAACTGTCCGCGCTGTTTCGCCTGGCAGTCGCTCGACTCCGCCCACGCCGCCTTCGCCATGGAGGGTGCTGGCCGCGCCGTCGTCCACGGCCTGAAGTACCGCCGCACCGAAGACCTCGCACCGCTCATGGCCCGGCACATCCATCCCCTCCGCGACACCTATCCCTTCGATGTCGCGATCGCCGTACCGCTTCATCGTTCCCGCGAGCGCGACCGCGGCTTCAACCAGGCCGGCCTCATCCTCGAGTCCGCTGGTTGGCCGATTGCCGAGGGCCGTCTCCGCCGCATCCGCAAGACCCGCACGCAGGTTGGCCTCCACAGCACCGAGCGCCGCAACAACGTCCTTGGAGCCTTCCGCTACGAAGGGCCGTCTCTCGCGGGGCTCACCGTCGCTGTCGTCGATGACGTGATTACCACAGGCTCCACCGCCGACGAATGCGCGGCCGTCCTCCGTGATGCTGGAGCACGCTCGGTCATCGCTCTCGCCTTCGGCCGCGCAAGTTACGACACCGCTCTCGATCGCCCCATCTCCGATTGAAGTATCGGTCGGGTTGCCGGCGGGTGCGTTCCGGTAATCCGGCGGCAAGAAGTCCGTAAAAGCTCAGGCACCTGTACCGAATTTGGGAGACCCAGCGCCCATCCGCCCCCTAGCTTTGCGATATGGGAACTACAACAAGCTTCCGGATCCAGCTCCGATGGCCACTGATCGCCCTCGCAGTTTGCCTTCTCGCGCTCTCGGGACTCTTCGCGAACCAGGGCCGTGCCCAGGCCCTCACGAACTGCACGGTCTCGACCGCTGAGATCTCCCTGAACACCGAGGAACTCGCGTTCCTCACCCTGATCAACCAGTACCGTGCCCAGAACGGCCGCGCTCCACTCACCGCCGTAACCAGCCTCAACCGCGCTGCCGCCTGGCACGCCAACGACATGATCCAGAAGGGCTACTTCGCCCACAACGAGCCCAGCGGTCGAAGCTGGTCCACCCGCATCACCAACTGCGGCTACCCGACGGGCGGCTACCGGGGCGAGAACATCGCCGCGGGATTCTCCTCGGCCTCCTCCGTCTTCAACGCCTGGAAGAACTCCTCAGGCCACAACCGCAACATGCTCAGCGCGAGCTTCACGAAGATCGGCATCGGCAAGGTCGGCTCCTACTGGACCACCGACTTCGGCTCCGTGAACGACACCGCCAACGCTGTCGCCGCGACATCGACGCCGACCCGCACCGTCACCTCTGCGGCCACCGCGACGCGGACACCTACCCGCACCGCGACGGTTCCCGCCGGCGCTACGGCCACTCGCACCCCCACTCGGACGGCCACCACCACCGCTGCTACACCAACGCGAACCGCGACCACCGTGGCCGCGACTCCAACCCGCACCGCTACCGCAGCCCCCTCCGCCGCCACGTGGACGACCTCCGCGTCGGCCTCGCCAACCACCCTGAAGGTTCTCGGCTCGGCGAATATCACAACGACAGTCAAGGCATCCGCGGCAACGAATGCCCGCGTAGTCGTCGAGGTCTGGTCGCCAGCCGGCCAGAAGGTCTATACCCGGACCTGGGAAAACCAGTCCTTCTCCGCGAACACCGCGAAGTCGTTCGTTACCACCTGGGCAACCGGTGCCGGGACACGGACGGGAACCCACACTATCAAGGTCGGCGTCTACGGCCCGTCCGGCACACCGACCTACAGCTACGCCAGCCGCGCGACGATCTCCGTCACGAACTAGAACGCACTAGATGGCAGCTTCGATGGCCCCCGGCACCCCCGGGGCCATTTGTCGTATCGCCCCTCCATCCCGCTCGCATTGGATCGACCGGGAACGCAACGCGCTCGTAATCCCGTGTAAACAGCGCTTTCCCGCCCGTCGATACAATAGGGCGCACGGCCGCTGCGGCTGATCTGCCACAGGAGTACCTCTTGCCCGGAGGCGCCCTCTCACTCTCCCCCCAGGCCGCGTCCACCGCCGCCACGCTCTCCCGCGTCCGCGATGAGGTCCACCGCGTCATCGTCGGCCAGGAGACACTGATCGACCGCCTTCTCGTTGGACTTCTCTGCCGCGGCCATGTCCTCGTCGAAGGGGTTCCCGGCCTTGCCAAGACGCTCACCGTCTCCACACTCGCCCGCACCCTCGGCGTCGACTTCGTCCGCGTCCAGTTCACGCCGGACTTGCTCCCCGCTGATCTCGTTGGCACCGAGATTTTCCACCCGTCCGATGGCCATTTCAGCGTCCGCCGTGGGCCACTCTTCTCGAACCTCGTCCTCGCCGATGAAGTGAACCGCGCTCCAGCGAAGGTTCAGTCCGCGCTTCTCGAGGCCATGCAGGAACGCCAGATCAGCATCGGCGGCGAAACCTACCCGCTCGATGACCCGTTCCTCGTCATCGCTACCCAGAACCCTATCGAGCAGGAGGGCACCTACCCCCTCCCCGAAGCACAGCTCGACCGCTTCCTCCTCAAAGTGCGCGTCGACTACCCCACCCGCCAGGAAGAGCTCCACATCCTTGACCTCGAGCTGAACGGCCGGACCGACTTGCCCACTGTTGTCGCCACCCGCGAAGATCTCCTCGTCGCCCGCCGCGCGCTCGCCGAGGTTGCTCTCGACGACTCGCTGCGGAGCTACATAATCCAGCTCGTCCAGGCCACGCGACGGCCCGCGGACTTCCGCCTCCCGCAGCTCACGTCGCTCATCGAGTACGGCGGCTCGCCCCGCGCAACGATCGCGCTCGCCCAGGCATCTCGCGCGCATGCGTTCCTGCAGGGGCGCGCCTTCACGACGCCGGACGACGTCAAGGCGCTTGCTCACGATGTCCTTCGTCATCGCATCGTCACCACCTACGAGGCCGAGGCACAGGAACTTACCTCCGACGACCTCATCGACCGCGTCCTCGATAGCGTCGAGGTCCCCTGACCCGCCCATGCCCGCGCTTCTCCGGAGGTTCCACCGGCGAGCGGCCGCTTCGACTACCGGGAACGATCGCGCGACCCGCGGAGACATCCCTCCCGAGCTTCTCCAGCGCGTCCGCTATATCGAGTTAAAGGCGCGCCGCCTCGTCGACCAGCTCTTTCTCGGCGAATACCACGCCGTGTTCCGCGGACAGGGCGTGGAGTTCGACGAGCTTCGCCCGTACACCCCCGGCGACGATGTCCGCTCGATCGACTGGAAGACCTTCGCCCGCACGGGAAAGCCCCACATCCGCCGCTATCGCGAGGACCGCGACCTCACGGTCCTGCTGGTCGTCGACGTCAGCGCTTCGCAGTTCGCTGGCGCCCACGAGCGCTCGAAGGCTGACCTCGCCGCTGAGCTCTGTGCGGTCATCGCCCTCGCCGCTATCCGCAACAAGGACCGTGTCGGTCTTCTCCTCTTCGCGGATGGTCCCGAGCGCTACGTACGGCCCGATGGCGGACGCCTGCATGTCCTCCGCGTTGTCCGCGAGATTCTCTGGGCCCACCCCCGCACCTCAGGCACCAGCATCGAATCGGCTCTCGAGTACCTATCCGGTGTTCAGAAGCGCCGCGCCACCGTCTTCCTGGTCTCAGACTTTCTCGCCAGCGGGTACGCTCCCCAGGTGCGCGCAGCCGCCCGCCGCCACGACATCATCGCCATCCGTGTCCGCGAACCGATCGACGAAGCGATCCCCAACGCCGGCATCGCCCGCGTCGGTGACGCCGAGACTGGCGAAGCACGCTACGTCGATACCGGCGACCACCGCGTCCGCGATGCCTATGCTGCCCGTGTCCGGCTCATGGACGACGACCGCCGCCGCCTCTTCGGCGAAGCCGGTGTCGATGAGATCCCGGTGATGGTCGGACAGGACTACGTGCCCGCGCTCCTCCAGTTCTTCCGCCGCCGCACGCGCAAGTCCGGGATGACCGCATGAAGCGCCTCGCGATCGCCGCATTCGCGCTCCTTGTTCTCTCGCTCCCTTTGTCAGCGACGGCGCAGGAACCGGGCGACTCCGCCACTATCGCAGTCGATTTCGCGCTCGTCGGGGAACAAACCGTCCTCACCCTCGATGTCCTGACCCCGGCCACCGCCACCGTCGAACCCGACCCCGCGAACGCCTCCTGGAACGGCGTCGAGATCATCCGCGTGCGCTCGCTCGAAACGGTCGTCGCGGGCGACACTGCCACCCACCGCCTCGAACTCGTGGTCGCGGGCTTTGTTCCCGGACAGCTGCAGTTTCAGCCCGCCGTTTTCGTCGTCCTCGGAACGGAGACGTCGAACCGCCTGCTACCTGCCCTCACCCTCGACGTCATCTCCTCGCTCGCCGCCGATGACCCGCTCGAACTCAGGCCGCTCCCCGCCCCCGCGGCCATCGATGGCGCGGAGTCGCCGCTCCTTCGCCCGGCCATCGCTGCAGGTGCCCTGCTTGTCCTCGTTCTCGTCGTCGGCGCTGCCTGGCTCGTCTTCCGGCGCGTCATGCGGCGCCGGCCCGCACCAGCGACCGGAGCTGTCGCCCCCATACCCGTCGACCTCGATGGCGCCGAATCCCTCCTCGACCGCGACCCGGTCACCGCCTACCGCACGCTTTCCGCTGCTGTCCGCGATGTCCTTGGCGCCCGGTACGGTTTCCCCGCGCGTGCCCTCACCACACGCGAGATGGACCGCCGCATGCAGGCCGCGGGGGTCGACCGCTGGCAGGCTCGCCTCGTCACCGGCCTCCTCGAAGAGTGCGACGCCGTCGTGTACGCCGGGTACCGTCCCGCCGCCGAACGCCGCTACGCCGACCTCAACATGGCCCGCGAGATCGTTGGGGAGGCAGGCTGATGGAGTTCGCCAACACCATCGCTTTCGCCCTCCTCGCGGTGGTCGCGCTCGTCGCCGCTGTCTACCTTTTCCCACGCCGGACGGCGTTCGTCCTGCCTGCGACCGATGCGTTCGGCGCTGTCCCCGTCTCGCTCCGTCTTCGCGCCTCCAGCGCCCTCCCCCTCCTGAGGCTTCTCGCCGCCATCCTGCTCATCGTCGGACTCGCCCGCCCCCGTGTCGGCGATGCCAACGCCATCATCCCGGCCGAAGGCATCGACATCATCCTGACGCTCGACCTCTCGAGCTCGATGAACGCGGCGCTCAGCGGAGGCAAGACCCGCCTCGAATCCACCAAGGATGTCGTGCGGGAGTTCATCGCGGGCCGCCCCGATGACCGGATTGGCCTCGTCGTCTTCCAGGAAGACGCGCTGCCGCTCGCGCCCCCTAGCCTCGACCACCGCTCGCTCGATGCGCTCATCGCTGACCTCGACTCCTCGCTCCTCCCGGACGGCACCGGGATAGGTGTCGGCCTCGCCTCGGCACTGAACATGGTCACCGAGTCCACCTCCGCCAGTCGGATCATCATCCTCCTCACCGATGGCGAGCAGAATGCCGCCTCCATCCCACCCGAAGAGGCAGCCGACCTCGCCGTCGCGGTGAATGTTCGTGTCTACACTATCGGCGTCGTGAACGAGGGTGGCGGTCGTGGCGGCGTCGACGTTGAACTGCTCGAAGCCATCGCCGAACGCACTGGCGGCCGATTCTTCACCGCAGGCACCGAAGACGCCCTCGCCGAGGTGTACTCCGAGATCGGCGAGCTCGAAACCAGCAGTGTCGGTCGTGACCGCTACACCTCCTACACCGAGTTCGCCCCCTGGTTCCTCGGGGGCGCAGCCGGGCTCCTCGCTGTCGAAGGCCTCCTCCGCGCTACCTGGCTCCGGAGGCTGCCGGCATGAGCGACCTGACCTTCGCCTACCCGGACGCGCTCTTCGCCATCGCGGTTGTCGCGCTCATCTTCGCCGCCGCGATATTCGCATCCCGTCGGAACGCGGGTCGGGTGCGGGCCCTCGCGCGCGCCACGCGTATCCCCCCGGTCGCTCCTGCGCTCGTGCTCCTCGCCCTGGCGGCCACACTGGCAGTGATCGCGGCTGGCCTCCCCCGATGGGGCACGGAAGAGCGCAGCGTCAGCCGCACAGGCTCCGACCTCATCGTCGTCCTCGATGTCTCGCGCAGCATGGACGCCACCGACGTCGCGCCGTCCCGCCTCGCAGCGGCGAAGACCGCCATCGCAGCGACCTTCGAGCGCGTGAACGGCGGACGGGTTGGGCTCGTCATCTTCGGTGGCAGTGCGCGCGTCCGCCTTCCCCTCACCACCGATGTCCAGGCAGCCATCCGGGTGGTCAGCACGCTCGAGAGCGGTACCGTCCTCGTCGGCGCTGGCACCTCCGCCTCTGCCGGCATCGCGGAAGCCCTCGAAGCGCTGACGTCTTCCGGGTCCGACCCATCCGAAGCGCTCGTCCTCCTCATCTCCGACGGCGAGGATCTCGGCGACCCTGCTGCCGCGGGCGCTGCGGCCACCGCCCTCCGTGATGCCGGCGTCGACTTCTTCGTCGCGGGCGTAGGTACGGCCGACGGCTCGACGATCCCTATCTACAACACCCGCACGGAGCAGTTCGAACCACGCCTCGATGCGGCAGGCCAGCCACTCGTCTCCCGCCTCGACGAAACCCTCCTCCGGCTCGTTGCCAGCGCCGCCGAGGGCCGCTACCTCGGTACCGACACCACCGACATCCCCGGCGCTGTCTCTGGCCGTCTTGCATCGCTGGAACAGACGCGGTTCGGCGACCAGGCCGCCCAGGCGCCGATCGAGCGCTTTCAGTGGTTCGCAGCGGCCGCGTTCGTCCTTCTCGTCCTCGGTACGCTCGCCGAGCGCCTGCCCGCGTTCCGCCTCCGCTCCGCCGCACTTCCCTCCACCGCTATCGTCGCGCTCCTCCTTTTCGCCGGGTGCGCCACCCAGGCCTACTCGCGGAACGAAGACGGCCGCGATGCCTTCTCCCGCGGAGACTACCCCGGCGCGATAGCCGCCTTCCTCGATGCCCAGGTCGAGTCGCCGGATGACGCTCGCATCACCCTCAACCTCGCAGCCGCATACCACGCCAACGGTGACCTCGACGATGCTGCCCGATCGGCCCGCCGTGCACTCCAGTCTCCGGACGTCCTCCTCCAGGCCCAGGGGTATGCGAGCCTCGGGCACCACCTCTTTGCCGCCGGTGACCTCCCTGCGTCGCTCATCGCCTTCCGCAACGCACTCCTCCGCGAACCGGCGGACGACACCATCCGCCACGACTACGAGGTCGTCCTGGCGCTCCTCACCCGCGACGACGAAGAGCCGCCAGACGGTGACCCCGGAGAGGGGGATGGCGAGCCACCGGAAGACCCCGGCGAAGGCGACCCCGGCGATCCCGGAGAAGGCGACCCGGGGGACGGTGATCCGGCGCCCGGCGAAGGCGATCCCGGCGACTCCCCGGGTGATCCGGGTGATCCACAGGGCGATCTGGCGGGGCCGGATGGGGACGGCGGGCAGCTATCGCCCGATGCCCTCGCCGAACGCCTCGAAGCGATCGACCGTGAGGTTAGCCGCCTGCGCCTCGAGGCTGGCGATACGCTCACGGCTGCGCAGGCCCTGGAAATCCTCGAACTTCTCGCCGAACGGGCGCGCATCGCCGCTATCCGTGGCGGCCTCGATGGCAACCCGGCCCCCGACGACTTCTAGCTGGCGGCCCGGCTTCCGTTGATCGCGTCACGGACCGTCTTCAAAAGCTCGGTCCGTGTAAACGGCTTCTGGAGGAGAGGCTGATCGAGTGGATCTCCCTCGTGGCCAATCCGGAGTCCCTCGGGATAGCCCGACATCAGGAGTACCGGGCAGGCGGGGCGCATCGCGCGTACGCGGCGCGCAAGCTCGGGCCCGTTCATCCCCGGCATCACGATGTCCGAGAGCAGCAGGTCTATAGGCCCGCGGTACTCTTCAGCGATCCGCATCGCGCTGGCTGATTCCGTCGCCACCAGCACCCGGTATCCGCTCGCTTCGAGCACCCGGGTAACGAGGTCCCGGATCAGCGATTCGTCTTCAGCGATGAGGATCGTCTCGGTCCCACCATCGCTCGGCCCGGTTTCGCGGTGGGATGCGGGATCCGCTGCCAGCTCGACAGTCGGCAGGTAGACGCTGAAGGTCGTCCCGCGCCCGACCTCGCTTTGAACTTCGATCGCCCCTCCGGCCCGCGTCACGATCCCATAGGAGGTCGGCAGCCCCAGGCCGGTCCCGGTGCCAGGCGCCTTGGTGGTGAAGAACGGTTCGTAGATGCGCGCCAGCGTCGCTGCGTCCATGCCCACGCCCTCATCCCTCACCCGGAGGACGGTATACGCCCCCGCCGCAACGCTGTTCCGCGTCTCCTCTACAACCGTTGGCTCGGTCTCCAGCCACAGCCGTCCGCCGTTCGGCATCGCGTCGCGGGCGTTTACCACGAGGTTGAGAATCACCTGCTCAAGCTGTCCCTGGTCGATCATTACTGCGCAGCCATCTGCCGCCAGCGCGATTTCAAGCGCAACATCGGCACCGATAACCCGGTGGAGCAGCTTCTCAAAATCGCGCACTGCCGAATCGACTTCCACCACCCGCGCCTCGCCCTCGTGCGCCTGCGGGCGGCCGAGCGCCAGGAGTTGCCGGGTCAGACTTGATCCGCGCTCCGCTGCCTTCCGGATCTCCAGGAACGTGTCGCCCATGGGGCTCTCGGGGCCCGCGTCTGCGGCGCCGAGGTCCGCATATCCCATGACCGCCGTGAGCAGATTGTTGAAGTCGTGGGCCACCCCGCTCGCTAGCCGGCCGACCCCCTCCATCTTCTGTGAGTGGAAGAGTTGCGCCTCGAGCTTCATCTCTGCGCTCAGATCAGACGCGAATCCGTACACCGACCCTGTCTCCGCCACCGGAAAGAATGACCACCGCAACCGGCAATCCTCACCGGTTGTGGCTACCGCCTCAATCCGCTGGCCGCTGCCCAGGCATTCCCGAGCAAGCGTCGCAACGCTTTCGGGAAGCAAGTTCGCAACTTCTGGCCCACCCATCTTCCCCACCGCGTTCGTGGCCGCATCGTTCGCGAAAAGGATCCTGCCGTCTCTGTTGAGTTCGACAACGGGATTCGGGTTCGCCCGCAAGAACTGCGCCATTCGCGCGAGTTCAGCGTTCGCGTCAACGAGCTCCCGCTTCGCAGTACGCAGGACGTGGACGTCACGCCGGACAATCAGGTAGAGCGCCGCGCCCGTCAGGGCAACGAACGCGAAGCCCTTCGCGCTCTGGATGGCCGAAAGCACGCGAGCGTCGTCGACGACAAGGGCAAGGAGCAGGTCGGAGAAAAAGATCCACCCCAGGCCGAGAGCCACGTAGATCGCAGTCAGCGGCCCTGCCCCCAGGCGGAGCTCCGAGGACTGCTCCATGCGGAGCCCCCCCTGCGGGCGCTCGCCTTCTATTTTCGATGAGCTCTTACTGCTCTCAAACATCTCTTGAGTATGTTCGGCCGCCTGACACGATCCCTGAACGACGAAATCGAGATTAGTGGTCGGATTCCGAAAAAGTCTTCGCACCGCTCAACCCTAGCGGGCGCAAACGGATCAAGCGCTCGTTCGACGCTACCGCTGTACCGAGCCGCCAGCCGTCGACCCCGGCCGTATGGCCCACCTCCAGCGCCCGCTCAACTTCTGATTCCGGCATGATCGCGCAGAACCCGATGCCCATGTTGTAGACCCGGTACATCTCCGCCGGAGATATCCCACCCTCGCGTGCAAGCGCCTCGAATACCGGCATCGCCGGTGGCAGCGTCTCGATATCGAACCCGACTTCGGCCTTCATCCGGCGCAGGTTGAGCAGGCCGTCCCCTGTGATGTGGGCAAGACCGCGCACATCGACGCTCGCGAGCAGCCCCATAGCGAGGTCAACGTAGAGCATCGTCGGCTCGAGCAACTCCTCGCCCAGCGTCCGTCCGAAGTCCTCGATGTGCTGGTCGAGCGCCCATCCGGCGTCTTCGCGGAACACGCGCCGCGCCAGCGTGTACCCGTTGCTGTGCAGGCCGCTACTCGCGAACCCGACCAGCGCGTCGCCCGCCTCAATCCGCCCTCCGTCCACAATCCCATCGAGCGCCACGGTCCCGACGCACGTCCCCACCAGGTCAAACGCCTCACCCTCCCGGATGCCCTTCAGCATGTCCGGCACCTGTGCGATCTCCCCGCCCGGTATCGAGACGTGCGATCGTCGCGCACCCTCCTCCAGCCCCTTTGCAAGCTCCAGCATCTGGGATGTCCCCGCAGTCTGGACCGCGATGTAGTCGACCAGCGCGAGCGGCTCCGCGCCAACACACACGATGTCGTTCACGTTCATCGCGATGCAATCGATCCCGACTGTGTCGTACTTCCCCATCTCCTCCGCCACCAGCAGCTTCGTCCCTACCCCGTCCGTGGATATCGCCAGCCCGAGGTTGTTCCCGAGATCGAGCACATTCGCGTAATACCCGAAGTCCAGCACCGGTCGGCCCCTCGACGGGTAGGTGAAGGTTCGCTTCAGCAGCCCGAGCATCGAATCGAACGCCGGCATTTCGTCGGGGGCGCGCACGCCAGCATCGCTGTAGCTCCGGGCCATTTCACCTCGCGGGGGCCCTGCGCGGCCCGAACCACAATGATAGACGACCGGCCCCCCACATACCGCCGTTCAGCCCTCCATGTCCCCGCTCGACCGCGTGCTATCCTCCTCCAACGGCCACTCCGGCCACTGCGAACCGACGATGGAGCAATCCGCCCCCGCCCTCTCCGAGATCCTCCGGCACTTCGCATTCGACCTGCCATGGCTCGCCCTGTTCGTGCTGCTAGCCGTCCCCTACACGGTCGCCTGGTCGCGCCTGGCGCGCACCAACCCGCGCGTGCCGCACCCGCGCTGGAAGCTCTTCTCCTGGTACGCCGGGATTCTCTGCCTGTATATCGGCATCCTCTCGCCCATCGAGCACTACGGGAATCAGCTTCTCTGGGTCAGCTTCACCAGCTTCCTCTTCATCACAATGCTCGCCCCGCCGCTCCTCCTCTGGGCGTCTCCGATCACGCTTGCATTCCGCGTTCTCGGCCCAACGGGCAGGACGCGCCTCCGCAACGCGACCCGAACCCAGGCTGCTCGCCTCCTCACTTTCCTCCCTATCCCCTGGCTCCTCTTCGCAGTGGTCACCTATCTCTGGCAGTTCGGAACCCCCGCCGACTGGGCCGCCGAAAGTGTCTGGGTCCGCGACCTCCAGCAGGCCACGCTCCTCCTCGTCGCGCTGCTCTTCTGGTTCCCGGCGCTCGGGGCCGACCCGCTCCGCTGGCGTGCCAACTACCCGACCCGCGCCCTCTACCTCCTCGTCGAGATGACCCACAAAGCGTTGTTCGGCGCGTTCTTCCTTAGCCTCAGCACCCCGATCCACTCAGGTTACGCGGAGCGGCTGCCCGCATGGGGCCCGTCAGCCCTCGAAGATCAGGTGATGGCGATCGTCGTCCTCTGGCTCGGCGGCAACCTCGTCTTTCTCGCTGCCGTCGCGGGCCTCGCGACACGCTGGATCCGCCAGGACGCCGCCGATGGCCGCCGCATCGACCGCCGCCTCGCCCGCGCCCGCGAAGACGAACGCCGCCGCAAGGAAGCCCTCCAGCAAGTCTTCAACCGCCCGATCTAGGCGCTACTCGTCCGGCCACGAACTCAGGTATTCGAGCCGCGCGTCGAGGATCGGAACGCTGTTCAGGACCATTAGTACGCGCCGAACCTTCGATCCGACCCCCAGTCTTTGCGGAACGAGCAGTACCCCGAGGTGTCGTCGGCCCGACGCGCTCCATTCCCGATGCAGCGCTGCGAAGTCGCCGACATTCGATGTCAGTAGCACGCGGCCGTCGCTCGTTGCGAACTCGAGCTGTTCGGGGTCGGTCGCCCGCTGCCGACCAGCTTCTTCTGCGGTCAAGCAGTCCAATCCGCGTCGCCTGAGCTCGGCAACCACTTCCGCGTCGGCGCAGTCGTGGTCGAAGTACAGTCGTGTGGTAGCCAAACGCGTTATGGGTGTGCGGGGTTGGCTTCGGGATCGCCGGCGGCAGCCGGGATCGCCGAGTCAGCTTCGATGCGCGCGTCGATGCTCTCGCGGTTCGCGAAGTAGTAGGCCAGGCCCGCGTAGACCGGCCCGATCTCGAGCCACGGGAAGACGCGGTTTGCGATGTCTTCGGCCGAGTACCCCTGCTGCCAGTACGCGGCGAGGGTGGCGACTCTTACCCGGGTACCGGCGAGACATGGCTGCCCGCCCTGGATTCCCGGCGTCTCCACGATGAGCGTCCCGATGTCTACGACTGGCGTCGCCATGTCAGTCAGTGTACCCCATCGCTAAACCACCACCTGCTCGCGATACTCCCCGTACACACGCCGCCACAGGTTGCACACTTCTCCCACCGTCGCCCCCGCGTTCACCGCCCCGATGATGTACGGCATCGTGTTTTCCCGCGGCTGCGCGCTCGCGTTCTCGAGCTGCTCCATCGCGGACTGCCATGCGCCTGCGTCCCGCTCCGACCGGAGCCGCGCAAGCCGAGCCATGTGACGTGCCTCCCCCTCCGGGTCCATCCGCAGGATCGGGATGTCGCGCGGCCAGCTGTCCTGGTACTCGTTCACCCCGACCACGATCCGGTCACGCGTTTCGATCTCGCGCTGGTACCGCGCCGAGGCGTCGGCGATCTCTTTCTGGAAGAAGCCCTGCTCGATCGCCGGGATCACCCCGCCAATCGCCTCAACCTGCTCAATGTAGCGAAACACCTCCGCCTCCATGTCCGAGGTCAGCTTCTCCACGAAGTACGAACCCCCGAGCGGGTCGATCGTGTTGATAACGCCACTTTCGTGGAGCAGCACCTGCTGCGTCCGCACTGCCAGCTTGGCTGCCTTCTCACTCGGCAGCGCGATCGCCTCATCCATCGCATCGGTATGCAGTGACTGCGTCCCACCGAGGACCGCCGCCAGCGCCTGTATCGCGACGCGCACCAGGTTCACCTCGGGCTGCTGCTCGGTCAGCGAAACCCCCGCCGTCTGCGTATGGAACCGCATCAGCCATGACCGCGGGTTCTTCGCCCCGAACCGCTCCCGCATCAGCCGCGCCCAGATCCGCCGGGACGCCCGGAACTTCGCCACCTCTTCGAAGAAGTCGTTATGGCTGTTGAAGAAGAAGCTGATCCGAGGCGCGAACGCGTCGATGTCCAGTCCCCGCTCCAGTGCCCACTTCACGTACTCGATGCCGTCGAGGATGGTGAACGCGAGCTCCTGCACCGCCGTGGAGCCGGCTTCCCGGATGTGGTAGCCGCTCACGCTAATCGCGTTCCAGAGCGGCATCTCGTTCGCCGCGAACTCCACCGTGTCCGTCACAAGCCGCATCGAAGGGGCTGGCGGGAAGATGAACTCGTTCTGGGCGATGTACTCCTTCAAGATGTCGTTCTGGAGGGTCCCGGCCAGCTTCGTCCGCGGGATGCCGCGCTTCTCCGCCGCCGCAATGAACAGTGCCCACACCACCGGCGCCGGGCTATTGATCGTCATCGAGGTCGTGATCTGGTCGAGTGGCAGTCCGTCCAGCAGGATCTCCATGTCCGCCAGCGAATCCACCGCCACTCCGCAGCTCCCGAACTCCCCCTCGGCCCACTTATCGTCGTGGTCGTAGCCCATCAGCGTCGGCATATCGAACGCGATCGAAAGCCCGTTGTTGCCTGCCGCGAGCAGGTCCTTGTATCGCTGGTTCGTCTCCTCTGCGCTCCCAAACCCGCTGAACATCCGGATTGTCCACGGCTTCCCCCGGTAGCCCGTCCGGTGAACGCCACGTGTGTATGGGTACGCCCCGGGCACGTTGATGTCCCGTTCGTAGTCCAGGTGTGCGACGTCCGTCGGGTCATACAGCCGGTCGATCTCCCGGCTCGAGACGGTCATGAACGGCCCCGCGAGCTCCTTCCCTTCCTGCACCACCGCCTCGTCGTATTCGCGTCGCAGCGCCTCGGCACGCTCCCTGTCCATCTGCATCGCCATCCCTCGCTACGCCCAACCGGGCTCCGATAGCTTACCGCCTCCGCCAGACGCCCTGTCTGCGCCCCTGTGCCTGCGCGCCGCCCTCGCGGTACCCTAGATGCATGGCGAAAGACGAATCCTTCGACATCACCACCGGCGTCGACCTCCAGGAGGTCGATAACGCCCTGAACCAGGCCCGCAAAGAGATCACGAACCGCTTCGACTTCAAGAACATCGTCGCCGAGATCGATTTCGACCGCGATGCCGCGAAGATCCGTATTCACACCACCGACGACTACAAGCTCGAAGCCATCTGGCAGGTGCTGACCCAGCGCTTCGTCGCCCGCAACGTCCCCCTCAAGAACCTCGATCGCGCCGAACCCCAGCCCGCCAGCGGCGGCACCATCCGCGAAGAGACCACCCTCAAGCAGGGCATTGAGACCGAGGTCGCGAAGAAGATCGCTCGCTTCATCAAGGACCAGAAGTTCAAGAAGGCCCAGGCGCAGGTCCAGGGCGACGCCGTCCGCGTCAGCGCGCCCAGCCGCGACGAACTCCAGCAGGTCATCACCGCCGTAAAGGCCGAGGACTGGGGCATCGAACTCAAGTTCGGCAACTACCGCTAGGCCTGCTCGGGTCGGACATCCGCACCCGATTAGCGGTAGCGCCCCTCACCAGCTTCCGCATAACGTATCCCCACACCCCGCCCGGAGGACGCTCCATGCGCAATCTTGCACCCCACGGCATCACCCCGCAGAAGGCCGTCTACTGGGACCTCCCTACGCCGCTCCTCTACGAGCACACCCTTCGCCGGGGCGAAGGCTTCGTCGCGCACAAAGGGCCGCTGGTTGTCGACACCACCCCGTACACGGGCCGCAGCCCGAAGGACAAGTACGTTGTCCGCGAGCCCGATTCCGAAGCCGACATCTGGTGGGGCGACGTTAACCACCCGATGGAGCCCGAGGTCTTCGACGCGCTCTACAATCGCGTCACCGAGCACCTCAGCGCGCGCGATCTCTACATCCAGGACCTCCACGCCGGAGCCGACCCCGCCCACCGCCTCGATGTGCGCGTCATCACCGAAAGCCCCTGGCACGCCCTCTTCTGCCGCAACCTCTTCATCCTCCCGCGCCTCTTCGCCACTTCGGACGAGTTCGAACCCTTCGTTACCGACTTCACCATCGTCCACGCCCCGAACTTCGAAGCGGAGCCGGAACGCGATGGCACCCGTTCTGAGGTGTTCATCTGCATCTCGTTCAGCCGCAAGATCCTCCTCATCGGCGGCACCCGCTACGCCGGCGAGATGAAGAAATCCGTCTTCTCGGTCATGAACTACCTCCTCCCCAAGCGCGGGGTCCTTTCGATGCATGCCTCCGCCACGGTCGGCGAAGCGGGCGATGCCGCCGTCATCTTCGGCCTCTCTGGCACCGGCAAGACCACCCTCGCTACCGACCCCAGGCGCGGCATGGTCGGCGACGACGAGATCGGCTGGTCCTCCGATGGCATCTTCAACATCGAAGGTGGGTCCTACGCCAAGTCCATCAACCTCTCGAGGGACGATGAGCCCCTCATCTTCAACGCCGCCACGTCCTTCGAGACCGTCTACGAGAACGTCGTCGTGAACCCTGACACGCGCTTTCCCGACTGGGGCGACGACTCCAAGACCGAGAACACGCGCGTTGCCTACCCGCTCTCCCACCTTCCGAACGCCATCCCCGGCGGTCGAGGCGGTCATCCGACGAACCTCGTCTTTCTCTCTGCCGACGCGTTCGGCGTCCTCCCGCCGATCTCCCGCCTGACGAAGGAGCAGGCGATGTACTACTTCATCAGCGGCTACACCGCCAAGCTCGCCGGAACCGAACGCGGCGTCACGGAGCCCGATGCGACCTTCTCCCCATGTTTCGGAGCCCCCTTCCTCCCTCTTCCGCCGTCCTACTACGCGGGGGTTCTCGCCGACAAGATCGACGAGTTCTCTCCCTCCGTTTGGATGATCAATACCGGCTGGACCGGCGGCCCCTACGGCGTCGGCACCCGCATTCGAATCCCGCACACGCGTGCCATGCTGAACGCTGCCCTCGCAGGCGAACTCGACGAAGTCCCCTACGTGAACGACCCCGTCTTCGGCCTCGCCGTCCCGGCCGATGTCCCGGATGTGCCCTCCCAGATGCTCATTCCACGCCAGACCTGGACGAACAAGGACGCATTCGACACCTACGCCCACAAGCTCGCCGGTATGTTCCGCGCGAACTTCGAGAAGTACTCCGACGGCCTCTCGAACTCGGTCCGCGACTCCGGCCCGCCTGCCTGAGCATGGTCACCGACCTCTTCCGCAAGCACGACCGCGCCCTGCGCGACCTCCGTGCCGCTGACCTCGGCTGTGCCGTGGACGACTTCACGAAGAACCGTCTCGTGGTCGTACCGCGCCCAGTGCCGGCGCGCGAGCCGATCCTCGCGATAGCGATCACCTTCGGCACCGGCACGGTCCTGAGCATCGACGAGTCCTATCGCGAGTGGGCCGAGGCGAACGCGCCCGAGCCGCACTACAACCTCTTCAAGTACCCATTCTTCCTCGAAGGGCTTGTCGCGGAGGGCGCGTGCCGCGGCCGCAAGCTCACCGCCCGTGGGCCCAATCTCGGCTTCACCCCAGCGACCGAACCCCACTCGGGGGCGGTGGGCGCCGGCCTGACCCCCCGCGTTGTCGATTCCGACTGGCGGGCTGAGTGGTACCCCCGCCGCATCTTCGAGAACGCCCTCGGCGACCCAACCGACGACCACAACACCATCTGGCACTTCGGCGTCATCCTCACCGGCGACTCCGGTGATCCGCTCGCCTGCGCCGGTGGTTGGGACGATGGCCCGGGCGTGGTCGAGATCGGCGTCGATGTCGCCCGCGGCGCGCGGGGCCTAGGCCGCGCCCCTCTTGTCGTCCAGCGCGTGGCCGCCGAGATCCTCGCCCGGGACATGATCGCCACCTACTACTGCGCCCCCACCAACCTCCGCTCCCACCGCACCGCCCTCGCCAGCGGCTTCCTGCCCATCCAGTCCATGATCATCGCCTCGGACAAAGGCCCGCTTCTGGGATAGGCGTCAGACCGCGAATCGCAAGAGTCGCGATCCGCGAATGCGACCGTCTCGAGTCATCAGGGGGACGTCCTCTGCCAGGCTTGTGGCTGCAATGAGCATGTCGGCCGGCTCCGATCGGAAGTCGAGTGCTCGAACGGCTCTCGCAATCCGGAGGTCGACAGGTACCACCCGTACGTCGCCGAGGAACCCCACGAACTCGGCCTGATCGAGGGACATTGCGATACGGCGCCGGCTTTCGAGCATCGCGATCTCAAACAGGACAATGTCCGCGATACACCACTCCTGATCGGCTTCGAGTGCTGCCCGCTCCGCGGTTTTCAATCTACCTTCCAGCAGATCGAGGACGATATGTGTGTCGAGATTAATCACCGGGCTCATCAGCCGGGCTGCCGTCAATAAGTCCGTCCTCCGCCTCCCACCGGATGCCCGTCGAAAACAGGTCGTCCTCGGGGTCGACGCGAACCTTCCCTCTGAGGGATCCGATCCACCGTCGCGGGTCGTTTTCAATCGGCATCAGCCGCGCAACCGGCTTCCCCCGCTTCGTGATCACGATCCCATCCGGGTCTACGTGATCGAGTATCTCCAGGCACTTCGCCTTGAATTCGGCCGCACCGATTTCTCTCATGGTCACATGATATGACCAGTCACATCACATGACCAGTCTGGTTGCGAGAGGTCCGACCCTTCCCCGGGCCACCCTCCTGCCTGTGACCTGTGCCCGTGACCTATCCCCCGTACTCCCAGCCCAGCTCCCGCTCGATCAGCATATCCCCGGACCGCACGAGCTCACCGTCGTACGCTTCGCCGATCACCACTGTGTGATCGCCCGCGGTGACGATCTGCGTCACCTTGCAGCTGTACCACCCGAGCGCATCGTTGAGCAGCGGACAGCCGTCCTCGCTCACGACATAATTCAGCGCTGCGAGCTTGTCGACGAGCGCGGTTGCGTTCTCCCCGCTCCGCCCTTTGATCTTCGAGGAGTCGTGCGGCATCACGACCTTCCGCGCGATCTCCGCGCCATCTTTCTCGTGCAGAAGGTTCACGCTGAACACCCCGGTCGCCCGGATGTTCTTCAGCGTGCGCGCGTCGTTCTCGATCGACGCCGCCACGAGCCGGGGCTTGAACGAAACCTGCATCACCCAGTCCGCAAGCATCGCGTTCATCTCGCCTTCGCCATCGTGCGAACCGATGACATGGACGCCGTATGACATCGCGAGGAGCGCCTTCGCTACGCCTTCGAGTTCGAGCGGCTTGCCCGGGATGTTCGGGAAGTTCTGCCCTGGAAACGGCTGGACGGTACTCATGGCGTCCGCTCCTTCTGCGTTCGAAATCTCCTCAATCGTGCCACGTGCCCGGTTAGCGCGCAGTCAGTCCCGCATCGTCGCCCTCTCTTTCGATATGGGTATTCATGCCCCTACGCGACCGCGGTCCCGGCTACACTCCACCCGTGGCTGGTTATTCGGGCACGCCGCTTCCAAAGAAGCTCGGCATCAGGCCAGGCTCGAGCCTCGCGTTGGTTGAAGCCCCTCCAGACTTCCCTGCGACGCTGGGGCCCCTACCGGATGGCGTGGCCCTTGCGTCCGCATCCACCGGGCCGGTCGATATTGCGCTCTTCTTCGCGACTAAGCGCGCCGCCGTCGAATCGAGCTACCTGGAACTCGCCCACCGGATAGCGCCGGACGGCGGACTCTGGATCGCCTGGCCAAAGCGCACATCCGGAGTTCCGACGGACATCACCGAAGACACGCTTCGGGAGGTCTGCCTCCCCAGCGGACTCGTCGACAACAAGGTATGCGCCATCGATGACACCTGGTCCGGTCTCCGCTTCGTGTGGCGAAAGGAGCTTCGCCCTTCGCTCCTCCGCCGGCCCTGAGCTAACCTCGAAGGTCGCATGTCTTCTGCTCTCTTCGCCGCGACCGTCCTTCCGCTCCTCGGCCTGATCGCTGTCGCGGCCCGTGTCGCCTTTCCGGACCAGCTTCCGGTCGGCTGGACTGCCATTCGCTCCGCGATCCTGGCGGCGGTTCTCGTGGCGGCTGTTGCTCTCGTCATCCGCTAGCGTTCGCACGTTTCGCTCAAATGTTCTAGAATCGCGTCCGTGACCGCTGTCCTGGACCCCGAATCCCGCCTCCTCGCCTCCGCCCGCGCTGTCCTCCGGGAGACCTTCGGCTACACCGAGTTCCGCCCCGGACAGCGTGACGTCATCGCCAGCGTCCTCCTCGGCCACGACACCCTTGCCGTGATGCCAACGGGCGCGGGCAAGAGCATCTGCTACCAGCTCCCGGCGCTCGTCAACACGGAGGGGCTCACGCTGGTCGTCTCGCCGCTTCTCGCGCTCATGAAAGACCAGGTCGACGCCCTTCGCGATGCCGGCGTCGCCGCGGCCGCCATCAACTCGTCGATGTCCCGCGACGACCAGCTCGCGACCCTCCGCGAAGCTGGCTCGGGACAGATTCGCCTCCTCTACGTCGCCCCCGAACGCTTCGACGACGGCGCCTTCATGTCCGTCCTCCGTGGGATGCGCGTCGCCCTCCTCGCCATTGACGAGGCGCACTGCATCTCCCAGTGGGGCCACGACTTTCGCCCCTCCTATCGCGACCTCGCTCGTGTCCGGCCTGCCATCGGGAACCCCCCGATCGTCGCCCTCACAGCGACCGCCGACGCGCGCGTCCGCGCCGATGTCATCGAACGGCTGGAGCTCCGCTCGCCCGACGTACACGTTGCCGGCTTCGACCGTCCGAACCTTCGCTTCGATGTCATTCGCGTCCGCAACCAGAAGGACAAGCTCCCAATCATCGCCGAGCGCATCAAGGCCCTGAAGGACGCGTCCGCAATCGTCTACTGCGCGACCCGCAAGAAGACCGAGGAAGTTACCGATGCCCTTCAGCGCGCTGGCGTGCGCTGCGCCCGCTACCACGCAGGCATGGAAGACGCCGACCGCCGCCGCATCCAGGACGCCTTTGCGCGTGACTCGGTGCGTGTCATTGTCGCGACGAACGCCTTCGGAATGGGCATCGACAAGCCGGATATCCGCCTCGTCTTCCATCACGACCTCCCCGACTCGATGGAGTCGTACTACCAGGAGGCGGGCCGCGCCGGCCGTGATGGCGAGCCAGCCGAATGCATCCTTCTCTACGCGCCCCGCGATCGGTCCCTCCGGGAGTTCTTCATCGACCTCGCCCATCCGGCGCCCGAAACCGTACTCGATGTCTACCGTGCGCTCGTCCGCGCTGGGGATCGCGTCCACATCCGCGAAGTCATGACCAGCGACGAGGAGCCTGGCATCAACGCCGCAGTCCAGGCGCTCGTCGATTCTGGCCTTGCCGGCCGCCGCGGGCAGATGGTCTGGCCGGTCCGCACCGATGGCGAAGACTCGATCGACCTCAAGGGCCTCGAAGCCCATCGCGCCCACGCGGTCCACAAGCTTGATTCAATCCAGTCGTACGCCGAGTCCGCCACCTGCCTCCGTACCCGCATCCTCGACTACTTCGGTGATGTTGGACACCCGCCCGCGTGTGGGAATTGCGGCCCATGTGTCGCCCCGCCCGCCGCAGCCGCGAACGTCGTCCCGGGCGTCGACTCCGACCTCTTCGAATCCCTCCGCGCGCTCCGCCGCCAGATCGCCAGCCACGCGGACGTCCCGCCCTACGTCATCTTTGCGGACGCTACCCTTCGCGCCATGGCCGCCGCTCGCCCGCGCACCGAGCACGAGATGCTCCAGGTGACCGGGGTCGGTCGAGTGAAGTGGGAGCGTTACGGCGAGGCATTCCTCGCGCTCACCCGTGCGTCCGCGCCCGCCGAGCAGGCTGTCCGGACCCCGGCTGCCGCTTCGGCGCGCCCCCAGGGCACCCGCGCCCGCGACGGCTCCGAACTCGGCGCGACCGTCCGCCGCACCCTCGAACTCTACCGAGAAGGCAAAGCACTCGAAGAGATCGTCGCCCAGCGCGGCCTGAACGCCAGCACGATCGCGGCCCACCTCGCCCAGCTAGTGACCGCCGGGGAAATCGACGACATCTCCCCGTGGGTCGACGCGCCGCTCCTTGCCCGGATTCGCCGGGCTGCCAACGGTGAGGCTGTGGGCGCCCTCGCCCCACTCCGTGAGTCCCTCGGCGAAGCCGTTTCCTACGAGCAGCTTCACCTTGCCCGCGCGTACATCAACCGTTCGCTGGCAGCAGCTGCTACCTAGGCGAATGGCGTTCCCGTGAGTGCTGGGCCCGGCTCGACGCCGAGCCTTTTGAGTGCCGTCGGAGCGAAGTCGAGGTTGTCGATCTCGTCTCGCTTTACCGTTGTCTCGGTCCCCGGCCGGTAGAAGGCGAACCCCGTCCCGGTGTGGATCCCGTTCCGGCTTGTCGGATTGACCAGCTCCACCTTGAAGCCGTCGTCTCGCGTCATCTCGCGCAGTCCCTGTACCGCCGGGTTGTAGATGAGCATCCCATCCGGGAGAAGGTAGCTCCGCGGCCCGGGGAAGATCTCGCTCGTCACCAGCATATCGACGAACGGTAGTTCGCCGTCCGGGGTGGTATAGCGCCCAACCTCGGCGAACACGCGGTCGAGCATCGCCCGGGATTCGCTGGCGGGCACGACCCCGTACTTCTCCCGTCCCTCCTCGTTTACCCGGAGCGCGACCGCGCAGTCCCCCTCGAGGACGAACACCGGGTCGTGTTCCACGTCCATCCTCGCCATCCACGCCTGGATCATCCGTTGGAGTCGCATCGAGGCTGGCAGCCGAAGCCAGATGGCGCGGTGCACGCTCTCTGGCATGAGGTTTCGCGCCTTCCGGAGGATGTCGTCTTTTGGCGGCCCTGCCTGTGGCTTGCCCTGCATCTCCTCCAGGACGTGCTGCACTGCTTCTGGGTACGAGACCTTCGGCTGCATGCCGTGGAGCGCGAACAGGAAGATATCGCAGTCGTCGCCCGCCGCCTTCACGATCTCCGGCCACGCATCGTCGATCGGCTGCAGGGTGCCGATCATCGCGGCCTCGTTGTCGACCTTCGGCGAAAGCTGCATCGGCATCGCGAGGTGGTGTCCGCTCAGGTGGTACTCCCCGAACCCGAACAGCATCAGGTCCCAGTCCCGGCGTCCTGCCAGGTCAACCAGCACGCGTGATCGCTGTCTCGCGCCCGCCCGCATCCGGCGGGCCAGCTTCAACCGGTCCTCCGGCGTCCGCACCAGGAGCGTGTCCTTCTCTACCTTGCTCCGCCCGTGCTTCTTGATGATCTCGCGCTTGAACGACGGCGGATTCGCATGCTGCGCCATCTCGTCCTGGACTCCCCAACCGGTGAACAACCGCTCACTCGCGTCGCCTGTCGGGAGCGTATATGGCAGGTCGAAGACCGTCACACGCTTCCCCACCGATGTCGCCGCCTTCCAGAACGGCGTCACCGCGAACCGCTCGTCCGCCGTGTCGATGAAACGCCCCTCGTCGGGCGCCCACTGGAAGAACCAGTGGTGTCCGTGATGTCCCGGTGGCGTGCCGGTCGTGAACGTCGGCCAGACCGTTCCTTCAAGCCGCTCACCGTCCGACTGCACCGAGAGCTCGGTCGCCGCCTCGGCGTACGCTTTCAGGTTCGGCAGTCTGCCCGCCGCCATCGCCCGGCGGAGCACCGAGATCTCGAGTCCGTCCAGCGCAACCATCAGCACCCGGCGATCCGTCATGAACGCATACCTGCCATCACGTAGTGATGCTGAGGATCACCCGCGCTGCCCCAACGGGAAACCGCCCCGGCCTCCTGACCGCCTACCACCAGATCTTGCTCTCGACATCCTCGGGCTGGTCTTCCCACTCGGTCGTCCACAGGTTCGAAGAAAGGTACTTCCAGCCACCGTCCGCCAGCAGACACACAATGTGCTGCTCGCCGGGCAGCCGTTCTGCCACCTTCAGCGCCGCCTTCACCACCGAGCCACAGCTAACGCCCACGAACAGCCCCTCGCGCTGCGTCAGGTCCTTCGACATCGCGAAGCTCGAAGCGCTATCCACAACGATCTTCCCGTCGAGGACCGACTCATCGAAGATCTCCGGGATAAACCCGTCCTCGAGCGCTCGCAGCCCCTGGACCGCATCCCCCGGGTGCGGTGCCGCCGCGATCACCCGGATCGCGGGGTTCTGATCCTTCAGGTAGCGTCCTGTCCCGGTCAGCGTCCCGCCCGTGCCAAGGCCTGCCACGAAGACCGTCGTCTGGGGGAGGTCGCGCATGATCTCCGGCCCCGTCGTCTCGTAATGGGCTCGAGGATTCGCTTCGTTCCCGTACTGGTAGGGGAAGTAGTAGCGCCCCGGGTTCTCTGCCACCACTTGCTTCGCGTGTGCGATCGCCCCGTTCGAACCGAGGTCGCCCGGCGTGTAGATGATCTCCGCCCCGAACGCCCGCAGGAGCTGGGTCCGCTCCGCGCTCACGTTCTCCGGCATCACGCACACGACGTGATAGCCCTTCACCCGCCCGATCATCGCGAGCCCGATCCCGGTATTTCCCGATGTCGGTTCGAGGATCGTGTCGCCCTTTTTCAGGTCGCCTCGCGACTCCGCTGCCTCGATCATGTACTTCGCGATCCGGTCCTTCACCGAACCCGTCGGGTTCTGCCCTTCGAGCTTCGCGTATACGTGCACATCCGGGCGCGGAGCGAGCGACTGCAACTCCACGAGCGGGGTGTTCCCGATCAGGTCCAGGACAGATCGATAGAGGGTCACAGCATCAGTGCCGGGCCGGTCAGGCGCCGCCCGCAAGAGCCGGGAGGATGTCGAGCCGGTCGCCAGCGTTCACTGCCGTCTCCGTCCCACCCGTGTAGCGGATGTCCTCGTCGTTCAGGTAGACATTCACGAACCGGTGCAGCTTGCCATCGTCGCCGAACATCTGGGCCTTGAAGCCGGGGTAGCGTCGGTCGACGTCTTCGAGCACATCACCGATCGTCCCACCGGAGGCCTCAACCGACTTCTCGCCGCCGGTTAGCTTCTGGAGCACAGCGGTCACACGCACCTGGATGGTCGGGGCAGTCGCAGTCATACCTACTCGCTTCTCATCTGGGATTGCCAGGGGCGTCGCCCGCCCCCTCGTTCGTCTCTGAGCTATGCGCCCGCAGGTTCGAGTGCGTGAGGCAGTGGAGCCCCACAGAACACTTCGTAATCGATGAGCGCGTCGATCGTCGGGTTGTCACCGCACAGCGGGCACTCGGGATCCTGCCGCACCTTCACGATACGGAACTCGAGGCTAAGGGCGTCGTAGAGGAGCAGCCGGTTCACCAGCGGTTCCCCGACCTCCAGTATCAGCTTCAGCACTTCGGTTGCCTGGATGCTCCCAATCGTCGCGCACATCGCCCCGAGCACGCCGGCTTCCGCGCAGCTCGGGACCATGCCCGGCGGTGGCGGTGCCGGGTAGAGGCAGCGGTAGCACCCTTTCCCCGGGATGTAGACCGTTGCCTGGCCGTCGAACATCAGAATCGATCCGTCGACCAGCGGCTTCTTCATCAGGTACGCCGCGTCGTTCGCGAGGTAGCGGGTCGCGAAGTTGTCCGCGCCGTTCACGATGATGTCGTACTGCTCGAAAAGCTCGAACGCGTTCTCGCTGGTCAGCGGCTCTTCGTGCACGACAACGTTCACGTTCGGGTTGTGGGCGTTCAGCGTCTCGCGCGCCGAGATCACCTTCCGCTTCCCGATGTCCTCAGTTTGGTGCAGGATCTGCCGCTGCAGGTTCGACCGGTCGACGACGTCGAAATCGATGATCCCGACCTTCCCAACACCGGCCAGCGCGAGATAGAGCGCGACCGGCGACCCGAGTCCGCCCGCGCCGATGATCAGCACGCTCGACTCGATGATCTTTCGCTGGCCCGCGCTCCCGACCTGCGGCATGATCAGGTGACGGCTGTAGCGGTCCACCATCTCAGGCGTCAGGGTCGCCCCCGCGCCACCGGCGAGCGCCGGGATGACCGCCACTTCGTCGTCCGGCTTGAGTACCGTCTTCTCGCCCTGCAGCGTCTGGATCTCGACCTGGTTCACATACACGTTGATGTGCTGCGCGAGTTCACCCTTGGCGTCGAAGAGCTGCGCCCGGAACCCCGGGAACTGCTGGTCCACGTCCCGCAGGACTTCAGCGACTGTGTCCCCGTCGGCCTTCACACTCGCCCGGTTCCCTACGAGGTGCCGGAACGGCGTTGGTATGTACACGTTGATGGTCATCGAAGCCTCCTTCGGCGGTCGATTGCTGGGGTGGCTGCGTTCCTCGCGCCACGCTGGTCGATAGAGATCACCTTACATGGTCACCGTCAGATATCGCTCGCCGGTATCACAGAGCACGGTCACAACCGTCTTTCCTGCGCCCAGCTTCTCCGCGATCTTCGCCGCGGCGAACACGTTGGCGCCCGCCGAGATCCCGACGAGCAGCCCTTCTTCGCGAGCCAGGCGGCGTGTCATCGCCAGCGCGTCACGGTCTTCGATGCGCATCACTTCGGAATAGACCTCGCGGTCCAGCACGCCCGGGACGAAGCTCGCCCCGATCCCCTGGATCCCGTGCATCCCCGGCCGTCCGCCGCTCAGCACCGGCGATCGCGCAGGCTCCACAGCGACAATCAAAACGTGTCCCCCGACCCTGTCCCGCAGCACTTGCCCGACTCCGGTAATCGTTCCTCCGGTGCCAACCCCGGCTACGAACGCGTCCACCGCCCCACCCGTCGCCTCGATGATCTCAAGCGCCGTCGTCTGCCGGTGGATCTCCGGGTTCGCCGGGTTCTCGAACTGCTGCGGCATGAACGCCCGCTTCTCTTCCTTCACGATCTGCTGAGCCGCGTGCACCGCGCCCGTCATCCCTTCGATCGCGGGCGTCAGATGAAGCTCAGCGCCGTAGCGCTCCAGCAACTGTCGGCGCTCCAGCGAGAAGTCCTCCGGCATCGTCAGGATCAACCGGTAGCCCTTCACCGCCGCGACCATCGCCAGCCCGATCCCGGTGTTCCCGGATGTCGGCTCAACAAGGATGTCGCCCGGCTCTAACCGGCCATCGCGCTCCGCTGCCTCGATCATCGCCAGCGCGATCCGGTCCTTCACGCTCCCACCGGGGTTCATGCTTTCCAGCTTCCCCAGGATGGTCGCGCCGCCATCCGGTCCTACCCGGTTCAGGCGGACCAGCGGCGTCGCGCCAATCAGCTCCAGCGCCGAACCAGCGATTGCCGGCCGCGTCGTGTGTCCCGTCATATCACGTACCTCCCGACCGCCGCTTGCGGTTCCCGCTCCAGCAGGTCCCCGATCGAATAGGCATCAAGGACTCCCGCCGTCGCCTCACGGATTCGCTCCCAGATCTCCCGCTGACCGCAGTTGTGCGGGTGATCGGTCATTTCGGGCGGGTCATCCAGCCAGGCTACGGGCGCCAGGCTCCCCTCAAGCGACTCGATGACGTCGCGCACCGTGATCGAATTCGGGTCGCGCAGGAGTTCATGGCCGCCTGCAGGCCCCCGCGTCGACCGGATGAACCCGGCCTTTCGGAGCGTCGTGAGGAGCTGGTCGAGGTACTGCTCGGGGATGTGCCGTCGAAGCGCAATCTCCGACGATTGCAGCGGCCCCGCACCATAGTGCCCCGCGAGCTCGATCAGGGCGCGCAGCCCGTAATCGCTTCGTGTTGAGACTCGCATTTGCTCGCCCTGGTTGCCCCTGCACGCCTGCTCGATAAAGTCGAGTGATCGTGTCAACAATCCTACCCGCTCGCACTCCGGCAACGCAACCATCGACCCCCTCGGGACGCGCAACGAGGGGGCAAGCGCGCCCCCTCGTTGGTGTCGTCGTCACAGACCTCGTGGCCTCAGGCGGTGACTTTCGCCTTCGCCTGCTTTACGAGCGCTATCTCCTGCTCCGTGAGCTCCTCGATGGACTTCAGGACCTCGTCCTTCAGCGGGAAGATGTGGACCGCATCCCAACCGCAGACATCCTCGCAGAGGCGGCAACCGGTGCACTTCTTCTCGTCCACCGTGCTCACGCCGAAGAAATCGTCGATCCGCCCGGTGTGTTCAAGGCTCAGCGCATCGAACGGGCAGATGTTGATACAGAGTTCGCACCCGGAGCCGATGCACTTGTCCTCGATGACAACCGCCTTCGGCCAGTCCTGCTTCTTGTACGTCCGGCATACATTCCCGAACGTGTCCAGGATCGACTCAGGCGGACACACGATCCCGCAAGCGCCGCAGTCGATGCACAGCGTCGGGTCGATAACGTGCGTGTAGTTCCGGTCGCCCGTGATTGCATTCGTCGGGCACCGCTTCGTGCAGGCCGTACAGCCGATGCACGTGTCGATGATCTTGTACGCCAAGTGGCCATCCTCTCGACGCCCCAACGGTAGAGGCATCATGGGTAGAGACGTTGCACGGTCAGTTTACGTTCGCCCCACCCGCCCGGCAACGCGCCGCAGTGCCGTACAGCCAGTCTGCGCTTGCTATACTGACCGACGTCTTTACTCGCCCCGCGCACGGGGCTATCCAACCAAGGAGTTCCCTCCCCTGATGTCGTTCGTTACCAATCTGCTTCGCCCCGCCCGCATCGCCCACGCCCACTGCGATGGCCCCTGCGGAGTCTATGACCCGGCCTCCGCCCGCATCGCCGCCGAAGCCGTCCTCTCGATGGAGAAGAAGCTCGCCGCCCTCGGTGATGGCCAGGACCTCGCCACCCAGAACACCCGCTCCCGCTTCATCGCGATCAAGGAGCAGCAGGCCGAGATCGCCAAGCGCGAACTCAACATCCTCTGGCACGACTACTTCAAGCCCGAGCACCTTGAGAAGTACCCGGACCTCCACGACACCTTCTGGAAGGCTGCCAAGCTCGGCTCTAAGAACAAGACCGAAAGCGACGCCGCCAACGGCGAAGCCCTCCTCGAAGCCATCGAGAAGATCCACAACATCTTCTGGGCAACGAAGGGCCGCGACGTCCCCTTCTACCGCGCCAGCTAACGGCTTTGGCGAAACTCTGGAAAGGCGTGTCACGGCTGTGGCGCGCCTTTTCGTTTCTTCTCACCCTTCTCGTCCTTCTTCGAATGCTCCGCCGCTTCTCTCGCTACGAAGTCGCCGGCGAAAGCATGCTCCCCACACTTCGCCCCGGTGACTTCCTCATCGTCGATCGTTCTGCCTACGTGCACGCGGGTCCGGCGCCCGGCCACATCGCCATCGCCGCCGACCCGCGCGTGCCCGAAAACGACCTCGTGAAGCGCATTACCGGGGTGCGCGCGGCTGACGGCTCCGCCTGGCTCGAAGGTGATAACCCTCCCTACAGCACCGACAGTCGCACCTTCGGCTGGGTCCCCCGCGATTCGCTCCGCGGCCGTGCCCGTTTCCGCTACTGGCCCCCGACGAGTGCCGGCCGCCTCTAGCCTCCGTCGCTCGCCCTCCACAGCCGCACACGCTTCTCCTCGCCCTCGAAAACCACGTACGCCACCTCCTCGATGTCGACCGCGAACAGGTGGTACGGCTCCTCCGGGCGCCACTGCTGCTCCTCCCAGAGCACGTCCCCGTACGCCTCGCGTAGCTCCGGGTCGGTCACGCCTTTCCCCCTCCCCCGCAGCTTGAACTCGCCGTCCGTCCCCGCTTTCGCCGTCACAACGCTGTGCACCACGATGCGCGGGTCCCGCACGAGGTCCAGCGCCTTCATCGACTGCCACATCATCCCCAGCATCAGCTCCCCCCGCACGATGAACACCTCGAGTGGCGTCACCCGCGGGCTCCCATCCCGGCGCACGGTCCCCAGCATCGCGATCCCCGTCCCCGCATACCGCTCGCGCCCCAGCGCCGCCAACTCCGGCTCCAGACCCTCGAATGCAGCCCACTTCATCGCGCGATCTTAACCGTCGCCGGATCCTTGTGCCCTTTCGTGGGCGCGCGCAGTTCCGCCCCTACAGCCCCGAAACCGTCATCTCTCGCACTCGCACCGTCGGCGCCGCCGACCCCCCGAACCACGCCAGGTCTGCCCCGACCGCGTCGATGTCGGCCAGCATCGAATCCAGACGCCCCGAGATGTTGATCTCCGTGACGGGGAAGGCGATTCGCCCGTTCTCAATCCACATCCCTGCAGCGCCACGAGAGTAGTCGCCCGTCGCCGGGTTGAATCCGAATCCCAGCAACGCTGTGAGATACAGCCCATCCTTCACGTCCCCGATGATCTCCTCAGGCGCCGTGGCTCCAGCCTCGAACACGAGGTTCGATGACCCCGGGGATGGCAGCGAATCGACCCCGCGGTGTGCGCTCCCGGTCGTCCGGCTCTCGGTCCGCCTTGCGCTGTAGCTATCGAACAGGAACCCCTGGAAGACGCCGGCTTCGAGCAAGCTCGTCTTTCGCGTGCCCACGCCCTCGCCATCGAACGGTCGCGAACCGCCCCGGGCAGGCAGCCACGGGTCGTCCACGATCGACACCAGCGGCGACCCAATCGCCTGCCCCGTCCGCCCGGCAAGGAACGTCGAACCGCGATAGAGCGCGCTGCCGTTCGCGCACCCCGCAAAGTCTCGCATCAGGGCCGCCGTCATCATCGGCTCGAACACCACCGGCACTAGCCGCGTGGTCACCTTCCTCGCGCCGAGCTGGTCGAGCGCCCGCCGCGCGGCGATTCGTCCAACCTCGGCGGCGTCCTGCAACCGGTGCAGACTGCGTTCCGAGGTGAACCAGTACGCGTTTCGCTTCTTTCCGTCCTCGTCGTCTGCCATCACCTCGACCGACAGTGACACGCCCGTCGACGGATACGTCCCCGAGAACCCGAGCGAGTTCACCAGCGCGACCTCACCCCGCCGCGCACTCACGCTCGCGCCCCCGCTATTCGTGATCCGCGAGTCGTACCCGCGCGCCGCGTCCTCCGACGCGATCGCCATCGCGGTCATCGCATCGGTCGTGAGGTCGCCGAGCCGTTCGTCGTAGAGCTGCAGCCCCTCCGCGCCCCTCTGGGCGAAGTCCCCCGGATCCGGAAGCCCCGCATGCGGATCCGCTTCCGAGATCGCAGCCAGCTCCACCGTCTCCTTCGCCAGGCGTTCCAGCGCGTCTTCGCTCAGGTCCGATGTCGACGAGACCGCCGTCCGGCCGCCATCCGTGATAACACGCAGCCCGAGGGCCCGTGACCCGGCCTCGATCAGCTTTTCCACCTCGCCGACGCGGACACTCACATTCGATTCGTCGTACCGGCCCGCGTAGACGTCGCACTGCGCCGCACCGTGGGCCTTCGCACGCTCCACCACATGGCGCGCGAGGTTGAGCAGATCGTCGTCTCGTGTCGGCATCAGCGGTCCGTCACCGCTGCGAGGATCCAGAAGAACGAAACGATCGCTGTCGCCCCTGCAACCATCCCGATCACCAGCCGCGTACCACTTGTCATCTCACCTCCAGTGTAGGGCGCGCAGTGCCCCGCACGCCTAGGTCGCTCGATACGACGAATCCGCCCTGTCGATCCACGTGTCCGCAAACCGCTGCTGGTACCCGTCGGCGACATCCAGAGGGAAGTCCCGGACGTAGGGCCGCGAGAGTGCGATGAGCCGCTCGCTCACAAGATTCACCCCTACGTTCAGCTGCAGCATCCGTCGCTGGATATCGAATCCGATAGCCCGTCGGGCGTCCTCATCCAGCTCTAGCCGCTGCCGTTCGATCAGCGAGTCCGTGTCCGCGTCCCGCAGGGGGAACGTGTTCTTCGTGCCCTGGCTGTGGAAGTACGGGTAGACCCAGTCGTCGAGGTCTACGTTGCCGTCGTCGGGCCACGCCACCCAGGGGAAGTCGTTGTTCAGGATTGCGGGGCCAAGCCGAGCCGGGTCAACCGGGTACGGCACGATGTTCAAGCCCAGGGTCTGCTGGAGCTGATCGCGGATCAACGCCCCGAATCCGGGCCCCGCGCCGCCGTCATCCGGCACCACCAGCCCGAGCTCGGGGATGGTCAGCCCGCCGCTCGTGTACGCCGCCAGCATGAGCTGCGCGTCGTTGATGTCCTGCTGGCGCCCCGCAGCGCCCACCCGGTATCCCGGCAGCGTTTGCAGCTCCGACTGCGGCAACGACCACCTCCGCACCGGCCAGCTCACCCACGGGTTGAGCTCGCCCTCGCCCTCGAAGAACTGTTCGAGCATCGCCCGGCGGTCGAGAGCAATGGTGACCGCCGTCCGTACGCGCGGGTCGTCCCATGGCCGGACGACGGCGAAGAAGCGCATCCCCCAGAACCGCGAGAGCCCCACGCTCGACTCCTGCAGTCCGCTGATACCCGCCTTCAGTTCGTCGGCAAGTGTCCGCCGGACGAAGGCGAGGTCGAGCCGGTGAGTCCGCAGCAATCCCTCGAGCTCCGTCGCATCCCGCACGTCCTCGAGCGTCACGCCATCGAGGAACGGCCGCTCCTCCCCGCCCCACCACCTGTGATTTCGCGAGAGGCTCGCGAACTCCCGGTCACTCCACTCCACCCATTCGAAGGGCCCGCTCCCAATCTGCTGTTCAAGCCCGATCAGCGCGCCATCCGCTACCAGCTCGGGCGCTACCACAAACGCGTTCACGTCGGCGAAGAAATGCGGCATCGCCGCCAGCGGGCTCTTGACCCGCACCGTCAGCGTTCGGTCGTCAGGGACGTCGATCGTCTCGACGTTCGCCCAGTTCGCCGTCCGCAGGAACGACGGTCCGCCGTCGCGCTGGCGCTCGATGCTTACCTTCACGTCGTCTGCCGTCACCGCTCGCCCGTTCAGCGGCGCCCGGTTCTGCCACGTTGCCGCAGGGTTGATCTGGAAGGTGTACGTCAGCGAATCCGGTTGCTCCGGGAGCCGCAACGCGAGGTCCGGCCGGATGACTCCATCGGCCAGGTTCTCGTACGTCAGCAGCCTGCTGAACACCGCCGCCTGCGCTCCCGTGAATGACGCTGCCGAGGTTCGATGCGGGTCGTACACCCCATCGCTCTCGACGAATCCGGTGTAACGAAGCGTGCCGCCATGCTTGCTCGTGCTTCCCGCGGTTGCCCCTGCGGTCGCCGTTCGGCCAGCCCCTGGCGTCGCGCTTGCGCTCCGGGTAGGGGAGGCAGATGGCGCCCCCGATCCACCTGTGCAACGCACAGCGCCAAGCCCTGCCGCGGCTGCGCCAGCGCCCAGCGCGCCGAGGAACCATCGCCGGGAAACGGGTTGCGAGAAGGGGCGTCGCTGTGGCATCCCGTCTCGCATACTATCGCGGGGTCTCGATACGGGCCGGAAAGGTCCCTATCCGCAGGAGGTCCCGACAATGCCAGCAAAGCTTACCGAGGCGAAAATCGCCGAGGGCCTCGCCCCCCTCAAGGGCTGGAAATATGACGCCCCATCGGTGTCCATCCGCAAGTCCTTCAAGTTCAAGGACCACATCACTGCCATGGGGTTTCTTACGAAAGTCGCTATGGCTGCCGAGGCGATGGACCACCATCCCGATGTCCACCTCGTCTACAACACAGTCGACTTCGCCCTCTCCACGCACAGTGCTGGAGGCGTGACGCGTCTCGACCTGGAACTCGCCGGGAAGATCGATGCCTATCGTTGATCGCCGGGGTTAGTGGTGGCTGCCGTGACCGTGGGCGTCGTGCCCATCGCCGTCGCCGTACGTTCCCTCGTCCGGGAACCCGCTGCTCGGCATGATCTCGATCGGCGCTGTCCACTCCGGGTGATCCGGAAACCCGCCGATCTGCTTCTTGAACAGGTAGAGCGCCCCGAGAACTACGGCGCTAACGCCGACCGCAGCGGACGACCAGACGAGACCGGGCACAACATCCACGCCGGAACCTTCGGAGCTACCGCCACCGTGGTCCTGCGCGAGAGCTGGCGCCGCGCTGAGGACGGCTACTGTAGCCGCCACCGTCATAGTCGTGAGTCGCGCTGAAAATCGTCGCATACCAACCGGAAGTCTAGTGCGCAGGACGGGCCGGTCAAGCGCCACTAGCGGCTTGCCGGGGTGGCTTCCGCCTCGTACTCGCGCAGCAACTCGGCGTAGCGTGCCAGGCGCTCGACGAGCGTTCTGCGGAACTCCGACATGCTCTTCATCTTCTCGTCGAGCAGGTCGAGCTGGTGCGCCGTGAGTTCCTGCGCCCGCACGATCTGGGCCGCCTTCTCCCGAGCCGCCGCATCCTCCCGCCACCCGGCCTTGATCTGCAGCCGCACGTCCTCCGCGTCGATCATCTCCTTGATATCCGCCAGGGAGAACCCGAGGAGGTCCTTCATCTGCTTGATTCGCTGGATCCGCTCGATGTCCTCTTCCGAGTACAGCCGGAACCCGCCGTCCATCCGCGTTGGCGGATTGAGTAAGCCCTTCTCCTCGTAAAAGCGCAGCGTCCGCTGCGTCAACGCGGTCCGCTCGGCGGCCTCGCCTATCTGCAGAAACACCTGTGCTACCGGGGCTGAATCACTCATTACAGGCGCATGCTACCACAGCACGTTAACGCAAACGTAAGTACTATCGGCGCTTCGCCTGGTGCCTCAGTCGTGGTTCCCACATAACCCCACCGTCGTGGTGAATCCTCCCCCAACCTGCACATAAACCCGTTGCCCCAGCGCCCGATCGAGGTCTACGTTACCTCTCGCGCCACCCGGAGCAGCTAGCGGTAGTCACCCCGCCGCAGACCCCGGAAACACGGTAACCCTTTTCTCCCCATGCGCCTTGAATTCGTGCCACTTCACTGTGGAAGGAAGGAGTTTGTCCGTCCCATGCTCTCTCATCCTATGACGGACATCCGCGACCTTCAGTTCGCCTGGCGCTCCGCGCTCGCGGTCCTTCAGCTCGAACTCAACGAACAGATCTGGCGTACATGGCTCGAAGGCACGCGCGCCCTCCGGCTCGAATCCGGGGTGCTTGTTGTCGAAGCGCGCTCGACCTTCGGCTGCGACTGGCTGAACGAACGCCTCCTCCCGCCCGTCGAGCGGATCGTCGCTCAGGTCTTCCGCACTCCGCTCTCGGTAACCTTCGTCTCTCCCGGCCTCGAAGGCGACGCTCCCTCCGAGCAACCGGTCCGCCCATCAGGGCCCCCCGCCTGCGTCGTCGGCACCCTCCGCGCCGAGTTCACCTTCGACCGCTACATCCCGGCAGCGGGGAACCTCCCGGCTATCTCTGCCGCCCGTGCCCTCGTCGATGGCGCAAGCCCGGCAATGACTCCCCTCGTGGCCTGGGGCCCGCCGGGAATGGGGAAGACCCACCTCCTCCATGCTCTCGCCGCCTGCGCCCTCCAATCCGGCTGGCCCGTCGCCTGCATCACCGCCGAGCGCTTCACGCGCGCCTTCATGGACACCATTGGTCGCGCGCCAGACGCCACACTTGACCAGGTTCGTACCGCCCGCTTGCTCATCCTCGATGACCTCCACGATCTCGAAGGCAAGACCAAGACCGCCATCGAGTTCTCGCATGCCCTCGACGCGGTCACGAACGGCGGTGGCGTCGTCGCCGTCGCGAGCGAACGCGACCCCCGCACCCTCGCCCTCCCGGACCGCCTGCAGTCGCGCCTTCGGCAGGGGTTCATCACACAGCTTGGTCCGCTCTGCGCGTCGGAGCGCCGCGAGTTCATCGAGCGCCAGGCAGCACTCAATCGCGCTGCCCTTCCCTCGTGGTCTGTCGAGCGCCTCGCTTCGGCAGAGTTCTCCTCCGTTCGCGACCTCGCTGGCGTCGTGAACTGGGCGATACAGGGCTCCCGCCACGGCTACCTCGACCCGGCCCGCCTCGACACCGAGATCGTCAGACACGGCACCCTTGCTGGTGCCCGCGAGTCGGTATCCCTCTCCGCCCTCCTCGACCGCGTCGCCGCTCACTTCGAACTGAAGGGCGTCGACCTCGCCGGCCGCGAACGCACCCGGACGATCGAGACCGCTCGCGCCGCAGCCGTCGCGGTCCTTCGCGACCACGGCCACGGCGCCGCCGCCATCGGACGGGCACTTGGCAACCGCGATGGAAGCACGATCTCAGGCCTCACGAAGCGCGGACGGACCATCGTCGAAGCCGACCCAGCTCTCAGGCAGCTCCTCGCGAGCTAACCGCCCCCCGCCCGGGCAGCCGTAGCCTCCACAAGATTGCGCTCGTGACAAGCGTGAGTACCACTGAGAGGGGCACCGTCCACAGCGCCCACGAGCGGTCGTTCGCTGCCCATAACGCTCCGGACGTCAGCGCCACGCCGGCCACCACGCCCAGCCCAAACGTCACAACGTCCGCCCGGCCTGCAATCCGCCCTGCAATCGCAGGGAAGCCCGCAGCCGTCAGGTAGATCAGTGCCACTGCCACCGCGAATAGCCACCCCTGGTCCGTCGCCCCACCCACGATGTGCAGCACAAAGCTCCCCGCAAACAATCCGAAAGCCACACCAACAGAAACCAGTGATCGCATCATTCCCAAAGCCTACCGCCTCGCCTCACTCCCCGCGCACGATGTCGTCTACATGCCCATTCACATGGCCGATAGTGACCGCCAGCAGCACGTCCCCCAGGGCGCCCGGTACCCCACCCGCTGACCGTATCTCGACCGCGAACAGTGCCTCGTCCGCATCCTCCACCGCCGCCAGCGTCATCTCGCGGTTCCGCTCCCACTCGTCGATCAGCTCCGGCACGGTCGCCCGGGCGCGTTTCTCGACCTGGCGCGCGTTGTAGGCGTCGTTCCCGCCGCGCATCTCCCGCGTTGGAAGCCCGCTCCCGTCCGCTCGCACGAGCGCCGGGTCCGCATCCCGCGCCTGCCTCGCGATCTCGACCAGGTTCCGGTAGGTCCACTCGATCGACGCGACATGCGCGAGGATCTCCCTGCCGTTCCACCCGTTCTCGTATCGCCCACCCGCCGGTGGGGCCGTCCTGAGCTTGCTCAGGCACCTCGTCCCGGTTCGCCCGCAACGCCGCGAGTACCTCAGCCTTCGTCGCCGTCATGGCCGGTAACGATACCCGACACTCCGCACGGTCTCGATCATGTTCGCCCGGTCGCCGAGCTTCCGCCGTAGCGCGAGGATCACCGTGTCGACGACATTGCTCGTCGCGGAAGACTCGTACCCCCACACTCGCTCGACGAGGTCGGCCCGCGAAACCGGCCTGCCTGCCTTCAACTCAAGCTCCCGCATTACGCCGAACTCCAAAGGCGTGAGCGCCACGCGCCCCTTCGGCAACACGATCTCGTGCGCGTCGGTGTCGAGCAGGCTTCGCCCCTGGGTCGCCTCGTCCGCTATTCCCAGTTCGGCCGCAACGAGCCGCGCCAGCCACGCATCGACCGATCCCGGGCCCATATCAAGCCGGTACGAACGGTAGGTCTTCCCCCCAACCTCGCACTCCGTCCCCGGCATTTCGCGGAACCCCAGCTGGTCGCACCAGTTCAGGTTCTCCCACTCGATGCCGCAGAGGTAGATGTAGCGCAGCTGCGGTCGCAGCTCCATGTACGTGCGCTTCACATCGACGCCCAGTGGCCCGCGACTTCGCGAGTTGCCTTCCCCGTCGTGACGGTCGAGCAGCCGTCGCAGCAGCAGCGTCCCTTTTGCCGCGGCAGTCCGCCTGATGTCCTCCGCCCACGCTGCTGCGATCGGGTCCAGCGCGAGGACCTCCCGCGGGAGGTCCCACCCTCTCCCAACGATAAGGAACCCGCTGACCGACCCGTCGTAGTCGCGGCAAACCGAGAAGACGCCGGGCCGGGCTGCCCACCACGCTTCCAGCAGCTTCGCGGACTCGGGCGGCTCTTGCCCATACGCGATCTCGCAGATCGCGTCCCCATCCTCTGCTCGCGCCTGTTCCACCCCGAGGGGCTGGTAGCCCGAGGGAAAGAAGCCCTCCCGTACCACCGGGTTCTGGAGCAGATAGAGGATGTCAGCCGTGTACCGCCACAGGAGCGCCGGCGACACGTCCCGCACTTCATCCCGAAGCTGGCGCCAGGCTGCGATCCGGTACGCCCGGTACCGCGCCGGGTCCGACGCCTCAAGGCTGGTCGCCACCGCGTCCCGCACCGCCGCATGGAGGAACACCCCGTCGCTCGCTGCTTCGACGAATGGCAGTAGCCGCAGCCGGTTGAACACGTCCGGCGATCCGCTCGGGAGCATCGCGGAGAACAGAGTCCGCGTCCCTCGCCGGATGACCGAAACCGCCTCGATCGCCTCGCGGACCTCGGGTTCGGCCACCCCGGCCAGGTATCCCGTTGCCAGGCGATCGACCGCTGCCGCTGCTGCTTCATCCGCCGCCCGCTTTCCGCCACTGCTCGTCGAGCTGTGACACGGCGCCCCCCGTTCTACCTCGCCGCTACTGCCTTCGGCATCCCGCCCGTGACCTCCGTCGGTCCTTCCATCGCCTCGAAAATCAGCGTGCTGAGGTTCGTGAACTGTGGCGTGGACTCTAC
>JBPPMX010000280.1:0-2756 GCA_051306275.1 Tepidiformaceae bacterium | reverse complement strand
TTTCGCCCGGGTTAGCGGTTTGCGGCACGTTCCGCGGCGTCTCTGAGGATCGTTTCGTAGCCATCGACAGTCCGTTCGAAGTTGAAGATCGCGCTGATCTCCTCGCGAGTGCGTACGTAGGCCGGGCGGTTGGTGATGACACGGGCGATCGCCTGGGCGAGGGCGAGGGTGTCGCGCTGGCGGACGACTTCGCCCATGCCGCTCACGCGGACGGGTTCGCGCGCGCCGGCGATATCGGTCGAGATGACCGGCGTACCGCAGAGCATTGATTCGACCTGGACGAGTCCGAAGCACTCCGAGCTGCTGGGCAGGACGAGGACGTCGCAGGCGGCGTAGAAGTCGGCGAGGTCCTGTTCGTTTTGGATCAGGCCGAGGAAGTGGGCGCGATCTTCGACGCGCTTGATGAGCGGGAGGGAACGTTCGTAGAAGTCTTCGTAGGGCATGAGGTACTGGCCGGCGAAGGCGAGGTGCGCGCCGGGGAGGATTCGGTCGAGGTGGGGGAGTGCGCGCAGGAGCAGGTCCGGGCGTTTCTCTTCGACGAAGCGGCCCGAGTAGCCGACGAGGGGGGTCTTGTCGTCGATGCCGAGCTGGGCGCGGACCTTCTGGCGGGCGTCCGGCGAGGGAGCGATAATCTTGACCGGCGGGTAGTTTGCGGTCGCCTTGCTGAGGTACGGGGAGATGTAGGGAGAGTGCTCGGCATAGTCGTCGCTGTAGGCGATGATCCGGTCGGCGGCGCGGGCTCCGAAGTGGTAGAGCTGGCTCATCGTCGCCTGGATGGCGCGGTTCATCAGGCCGGATGGCAGGGTGAGGTCGCCGTGGTGGGTAATGACAACGCCCTTGTGATGATGGCGGGCGAGGCGGGCGACGAGCGGTGTTTCGAGCATTGGCGTGTGGATGCTGACGACGTCGTGTTCCTTCACCAGGCGATTCGTTTCTGTGGGGAAGGAGGGCATGATGACGCCGCGGCTGATCTGGGCGGCGGTCTTCAGGCGGACGATGTGGACGCCGTTCATCATTTCGTCGAGCGGTAGGTCGTCGCGGAACTGGGCGGTGAGGACGGTGACCTTGTGGCCGCGGCGGGCGAGTTCTTCGGCGACGTACTGGACGTGGAGGCTGAGCCCTGTGCGATGGGGGTAGTAGAAGGTAAGCGTGATCAGGACGCTGAAGGGCGTCTCCGAAGCGCCGGGGATAGCTGCGGAGTCGGGTGCGACGGTGGTCATGAGCGGGCCTGCGATGGTCCGGCGATAGAAGTAACGCTTTCGACGAGGCGCCCGGGCATACCGGCGAGTACGAGCGGGATCTGCATGATGGTCGCGATCTCCTCGATCGAAAGTTCGGGCAGGTTGCCGAGGTTGGACACCCCGGGGCCGTTCGTCATCGGGTAGTCCCGGCGGTGAAGCGGGTTTCGGTCGGCGCCTGGCCGATGCCGTAGTAGATCAGCCCGGCGGCTTCGATGGCTGCGCGGTCGAGGACGTTGCGGCCGTCGTAGACGAGCGGGCCGGACATGACCGAGCGGAGCGCGTGCGGGTCGATGTCGCGGAACTGGCGCCAGTCGGTGAGGACGGCGACGCAGTCCGCGCCCTGGGCGGCGGAGAGGGGGTCGGCGGCGATGTCGTCGGCGAAGGGGACGCTATCGCCGGGCGAGAGGGCGGGGTCGAAGACGCGGATGAAGGCGCCTTCGTTGCGAAGGAGGTCGATGACGTCGATGGCGGGGGATTCGCGGAGGTCTTCGCTTTCGCCCTTAAAGGTCGCGCCCCAGGCGGCGATGGTCAGGCCCTCGAGGGGCCCGAGGATGCGCCGGATGCTGTTGACGGCGTGCTTGCGCTGGTTGAGGTTGACGTCCTGGACGGAGGTGAGGAGGCGCATCCCGACACCGAACGATTCGCCGGTGTGGCAAAGGGCGGCGACGTCCTTGGGGAGGCAGCTCCCGCCGTAGCCGATGCCGGGCCGGAAGAAGGCGCTGCCGATGCGCGGGTCGAGGGAGACGCCCTTGATGACGGTCTCGACGTTTACACCGAGGGGTTCGCAGAGGCGGGCGACCTCGTTCACGAAGGAGACGCGGGTGGCGAGGTAGGCGTTCGAGACGTACTTGATCATCTCGGCTGTGCGCAGATCCGTGAGGATTACGGGGGCCTCGATGCCGTCGTAGAGGGCGGCGACGAGCGCGGCATCCTCTTCGTGTTCGGCGCCAACGACGATGCGGTCGGGGTGGAGGAAGTCCTGGACGGCGCTGCCCTGGCGGAGGAACTCAGGGTTCGCGGTGATCATCGGGTGTGCCGGGGCGTCTGCAAGGTGGCGCGTGAGGATGGCGTCGATCGTCTCGCCTGTTCCGATGGGGGATGTGCTCTTGTTCACGATGATCGGGCGTTCGGCCGCGACAGGGATGGCAGCCGCGATCTGGGCGACGGCCGAGCGTACATAACGAAGGTCGGCCGCGCCGGAGGGGGTGGCCGGGGTGTTCACGCAGAGGAAGATGAAGCGCGCGCCGGTGAGGGCTTTCGTGTGCTCCGTCGTGAAGTGCAGGCGTCCGGCGGCGAGGTTGTTCGTGAGTAGCTCGTCGAGGCCCGGCTCGATGAACTCGATGCGGCCGTTGTTGAGGTCGGTGACGCGGGACGAGCTGATGTCGACGCCGGTGACGGTGTGGCCGAGCTCGGCGAAGCAGGCGGCGGTGACGACGCCGACATGCCCGCAACCGACGACTGCGATGCGTTGACGTGGGGAAGAGTCTGGGACGTCCACGAGGGCCTTTCGCTGGC
>JBPPMX010000279.1:0-12492 GCA_051306275.1 Tepidiformaceae bacterium | reverse complement strand
ACGCCCAGGGCGTGGTAGCAGTCCTGGACGCTCTCGACGAAGACGCGGACGGCGAGGAGGTCGTAGATCTGGTCGAACGACTTCGCCTGCTGGGAGTAGCGCGACATCTTCTGGTAGATGCTGAAGATGTGTTTCGCGCGGCCCGTGACCTCAGCCTTGATCTTCGCGTCATCGAGCTGAGTACGGAGGACGGCAATCGATTCGTCGACGAAGCGCTCGCGGGCGTCGCGCTTGGAGGCGAGGAGTTCGGCGATGTGCTTGTACTTCTCGGGCTCCATGTAGCGGAAGGCGAGATCTTCGAGTTCCCACTTCAGCTGCCAGACGCCGAGACGGCTCGCGAGCGGGGCATAAATCTCCATCGTCTCGCGGGCGATGCGCTGTTGCTTTTCGATGCTGAAGGCATAGAGCGTGCGCATGTTGTGGACGCGGTCGCAGAGCTTGATCAGGACGACACGGATGTCCTCGGCCATGGCAAGGAACATCTTGCGGAGGTTCTGCGCCTGGACGCCCTCGTTCGAGTTCACTCCCGTTCGCAGGTGCATCGGGAGCTTTTCGAGCTTCGTCAGGCCGTCAACGAGACGGGCCACCTCAACGCCGAACTTCTCGGCGATGACGTCGTTCGCGATCCCACAGTCTTCCTGGACGTCGTGGAGGAGGGCCGCGGCGAGCGCGTTCGCGTCGAGTTCTAGGCCGGCGACCTGGTACGTGACCGCTACCGGGTGGGTGATGTACGGCTCGCCGGTGCGGCGAAGCTGGCCCCGGTGGCATTCTTCCGCAAACGTATACGCCTCGTTGACGATGTCGAGGCGTTCTGCGGGGAGATACTCCGCCGCACGCTTGAGGACAGCTTCGATCTCCAAAGGATCCGTACCGTCTCCTGGGGCGAGGCGCCTGCTTGGCTTTGCTGGAGCACGAGGGCGTCGCTTATCTTAGCATGCAGCCCCATCGAGCGCGGACCCACACCACCATGAGCAGCCGTTTCCAGGCGCCCCGAGGCACACAGGACGTGTTGCCGGCGCAGCAACCCTACTGGGCCGCGATCAACGCGGCCATTCTTGACGTTACACGAGCCTACGGGTTCCGCCGCCTGGACACGCCCGCGTTCGAACACGCCGGGCTCTTCGAGAAGGGCAGCGGCGACACCACGGACATCGTCGAGAAGGAGATGTACGTCTTCGAGGATCGCGGCGGCGAGAAGCTCGCGCTGACGCCCGAAGGCACTCCCGCCATCTGCCGGGCATATCTCGAGCACGGGATGGCAAGCTGGCCGCAACCGGTACGGCTGTACACCACCCATGCGATGTTCCGGTACGACCGCCCGCAGCGGGGACGCTACCGCCAGCACACGCAGTTCGACTGCGAAGTCCTCGGCTCGGCCGACCCGATAACGGATGCCGAGGTGATCGAGGTGCTCTGGCGACTGTATGAGCGGCTGGGCATCGGGAACCTGCAGGTCCGGCTGGGGTCGATCGACGATCAGGAGCCGCGCCGAGCCTATGTTGAGCGGCTGAAGGAGTACTACCGGCCGCACCTGGCGAGTCTTTCGGAAGACAGCCAGCGGCGGTTCGAGCGGAACCCGCTCCGATTGCTCGACAGCAAGGATGAGCGCGACCAGGCGCTGAAGGATGGCGCTCCGAAGCTGGTGGAGCAGCTAAGCCCTGAGGCTGAGGCACACATGGCGGTGGTGACGTCCGCACTCGACGTGGCGAGGATCTCGTATGTGATCGACCCACTCCTGGTGCGCGGTCTCGATTACTACAACCGGACGGTCTTCGAGATTGTGCCGACCGACGATGAGCGTGCGCAGGGGACGATCGGCGGTGGGGGACGGTACGACGGGCTGATCGAAATCCTTGGGGGACCGCCGACGCCCGGTATCGGGTTTGGGTCCGGGTTCGAGCGGATCATCCTCGAGATGGAGCGGAACGGGGTGACCTTCGACGAAACCCCGGTGGCCGAGGTGTTCATCGTGCACCGGGCGGAAGGGAGCCACCGCGCCGCCTTCGCGCTTGCGGGCGAACTCCGAAGGGCTGGGACGGCAGTACTCATCGGCGATTCGGGGCGGTCGTTCAAGGCGCAGATGCGGAGTGCCGGGACATCCGGCGCGCGGGTCGCGGTCATCATCGGAGATGACGAGATGGCGACCGGGAGTGCGACGCTGAAGGACCTCGGCGAGGGGGGCGAGCAGGAACGGGTGGGGCTGGACGAGTCCGCAACGAAGGTGCGGGAACTCTTGCTGGAGGGCGCTCCGGGAGCCCGCTGATATACTTGGAACAGGGCTGCGTTCGCGCCGGCCTCCCCGAATGACCCATGGAAGAATCAGTACGCACACAGCTTGAGCGCATGCGGCGGCGCTATCACGACCTCACGGCAGAGATGGGGCAGCCTGATGTTGCGGCGAGCTACGAACGGATGTCGGAACTCGCACGGGAGCGGTCGGAGATCTCGGGACTCGTCGGACTGCTCGACGAGTACGAGGCGGCCGAGACGACGCTTGAGGGCGCGAACGCGCTGATGAACGAGCAGGACGCCGAGATGCGTGCGCTCGCTTCGGCTGAGGCGGACGAGGCACGCGAAACGCTCGGACGACTTGATGCGGCGATCCTCCGGGAGCTGCTCCCGAAGGACCCGCGCGACGCCAAGAACGTGATCGTCGAGATCCGGGCGGGTGCCGGGGGCGAGGAGGCGGCGATCTTCGCGGGTGAGCTATTCCGGGCGTACCAGCGCTACGCAGAGCGACGCCGCTGGCAGACCGAAGTGCTGAACGCGTCGGAGTCCGAGCGCGGCGGGTTCAAGGAGATCGTGTTCGAAGTCCGTGGCGAGGGCGCCTTCTCGCGGTTGAAGTACGAGAGCGGCGTCCATCGCGTTCAACGCGTCCCGGAGACGGAGACGCAGGGGCGAATCCACACGTCGACGGCGACGGTAGCGGTGCTTCCCGAGGCGGACGAAGTGGATATCGCGATTGACGAGAAGGAGCTCCGGGTCGACATCTTCCACTCGTCGGGCGCCGGCGGGCAGAACGTAAACAAGGTCGCGACCGCGGTCCGGCTGACGCACATCCCGACGGGGATTGTGGTCGTGTGCCAGGACGAGCGTTCGCAGATGAAGAACCGCGTGAAGGCGATGACCGTTATGCGCTCCCGACTCTATGACCTCGAACTGCAGAAGCAGACGGCCGACGTGGCGGAGTCGAGGCGATCGCAGGTCGGGACGGGCGACCGGTCGGAGAAGATCCGGACGTATAACTTCCCGCAGGACCGGATCACGGATCATCGCGTTGGCCTGACGGTGCACAACATCCCGGACAAGCTCGACGGCAACCTGGACGACATCATCGACGCGGTGGCTTCGGCGGAGGAAGCGCGGCTGATGGAAGAGGCGGCGGTGTGAGTCTGCGGGAGGCTGCGAGGGTCGCTTCAAAAGCGCTCGCGGAGGCAGGGATCGAGGACTCGCAGCTCGAGTCAGAGTTGCTCGCCCGCCACGCGGCGGGGATCGACCGGGCAACGTACTTCAGCACCGAGTTCGACGACGAACGGACGATGCACCGGTTCGCCTGCGCGGTTGAGCGCCGGATCAACCGGGAGCCGGCCGCATATATCACCGGCACCCGGGAGTTCTACGGCCTCGCATTCCGGGTGGGCAAGGGCGTGCTCATCCCGCGCCCCGAAACGGAGCTGCTCGTCGAGCTGGTACTGCGTGAGGTGGAGGCGCGCCCGGGTGCAACCGTGGCGGACATCGGGACGGGGAGCGGGTGCATCGCGGTCGCGGTGAAGGTGCATGCGCCCATGGCACGCGTGCTGGCGGTGGACCGCAGCACGGTGGCCGTCAGCCGGGCGACGCGGAACGCGAGACGCCATCGAGCCGATGTTTCGTTCGTCGTGGGGGACCTGGCGAATGGTATCGGTGGGGCTGACGTGGTGGTCGCCAATCTCCCGTACATCCCGACATCTACTGTCGAAGAGCTTGAGCCGGAGGTGCGGGCCTGGGAGCCTCGAGGGGCACTTGATGGGGGTGGCGACGGACTTGAGCTGATCCGGCTGCTGGTGGACGACTGCGGGGCCCGGCTGCGCCCACGATTCCTCGCCCTCGAAGTTGGCGCGGGGCAGGCCCGTGCTGTCGAGGCGTTGTGTGAGAGCGCGGGGGCACGCGAGACGGGCATTGTCCCGGACCTCGCCGGGATCGAGAGGGTTGTGACGGCGAGGTGGGGATGAGGACGAAGCTGGTTGCGCTGGATATCGACGGGACGATCGTCCACGCTCACAGCCCGGGCGAGGTGCCATCGCCGCGAGTGACGGGTGCGATCCGGGCGCTGAGCGAAGCTGGAATCGCGGTTGTGCTGGCATCGGGGCGGATGCTCCCGGGCACGCGAATGGTGGCGAAGCACCTGGGTCTTGCGACGCCGCTGATCTGTCAGCAGGGATGCTCGATCCACAATCCCGCCGGGGAGATCGTGCATGAGTTCGAGCTGCCGCGGGAGCTCGCGCTCGAACTGGTCGGGCATGCGAACGACCGCGGACATGCCTACGAGTGGTTTAACCCGCTGCGGTACATCGTGTCGCGTTGGACGGCGGAGTCTGAGGAGTATGCGCGGGTCTCAGGGGTGAAGCCTGAGTACATCGCGAAGCCGGAGCATTCGGGAGTAACGCCTACCGGCGTCGGGATCATCACATCGAGGGAACAGGCGAACGGAATTCACCGGGAGCTCGTCGCACGGCACGGCGATGCGCTGCACGTCCTGGACTTCCCGGCGGTGACGGTCGCGGTCGCGCCGGAAGCGAACAAGGGGCACGCGCTCTCACTGGTCGCGGCGATGCTCGGGATCGACCGGCGCGAGGCGATCGCAATTGGCGACAGCGTGAACGATGCGGCGATGCTGGCGTGGGCAGGTCGCGGGTACGCGATGGCTCATGCCGATAGGTACGCGCTCGATGCGGCGGATGAGGTCCTGGCGGACGACGAAGGTGAGAGCGTGGCGGTGCTGCTGGAGTCGCTCGTCAGGGGTTAGGTGGGGTCGATTCGGTGCCACTCGCGCATCATCACGAGCCCGATACCGAGCACGAGGACAAGCGCGACCGTGACGGGCACCACTGTCCCGAGCCATTCGATCGACGCGCCATCGGCACCGCCTTCGGCAGCGACGGCCTCCTGCCCGGTGACCGAGCGGATGTCGTCGATGAGCTGATCCTCGGAAGTGGAATCCGAGAGTGGTTCGCCACGAAACGCGGACCCGGCGCGGAGGGTGTAGACCTCTTCGACTGCAGGCCAGAGGTACACACCGTCTTCGGCTCTCAGGAGGAGGAGGACCCGGTCGCCAGCAACGATCGTTGCGAGGGTGCATCCGGGGGCCTCAGCGGTTGGGCGTTCGAGCGAGACACTCTCACCCGTGGCGGCGCCTTTGAAGTAGACCTCAGGGTGAATGGTTGCGGAATCGGCGTCAGCTTCCTCGACCTGGGCGACGACCACGAGATCGAGGTCGTCGAGCCGGAGGAAGGCGGTCGAACGGTCGATATCGCACGCGGAGGCGTCCTGCGCGAAAACAGCGGCCCTCGGAGCGAGGGCCGCTGTTAGAAGGAACAGGATGGCGAGGAAGCTACGAGCCCTTCTGCGCAAACTGGTAAATCTTGCCTTCGGTCTTGATAGCGGGCGCGATGACCATTTCGGCCTGCTGGAACTCGCGGATGGTGTAAGCGCCGCACATGCCCATCGCCGTGCGGAGGGCGCCCACGAAGTTCTCGGTGCCATCGGTCCGGCTGGTCGGGCCGAAGAGGGTCTTCTGGAGGGTGGTGGTCACGCCGACGGCGACGCGGGTGCCGCGGGGGAGGTTGGCGTGTGGCGTGGCCATGCCCCAGTGGTAGCCACGGCCCGGGGCTTCTGTCGTTGCCGCGAAGGGCGAGCCCATCATGATCGCGTCGGCGCCTGAGGCGAAGCACTTGCAGACGTCGCCACCAGTGCGGATGCCACCATCGGTGATGATCGGGACGTAGCGCCCGGTCTCTCGATAGAAGTAGTCGCGGGCGGCGGCGCAGTCGATGGTCGCGGTGACCTGGGGGACGCCGATGCCGAGGACTTCGCGGCTCGTGCAGGCGGCGCCAGGACCGACACCCACGAGGACGCCGGCGACGCCAGTGCGCATCACTTCGAGCGTGGCGGTAAAGCCGACGGTGTTCCCGACGACGACCGGGATGTTGATGGTTTCGAGCAGCTTCTCGAAGCGGAGGCCTTCAACGCTGTTGGAGACGTGCTTCGCGGTCGTGACCGTGCTCTGGACGAAGAGGATGTCTGCGCCGGCTTCCTGGGCAATGTGGGCCATGCGCTTCGTGTTAATCGGGGTAACAGAAACGGCGGCTGTTGCGCCGCCGTCCTTGATTTCCTTCACACGCCGGGCGATGAGGTCATCGCGCATGGGTGCCTGGTACGCAGACTGGAGGATGGCCGTCGCTTCGTCCCGGCTTGCCGCGGCGACTTCCTGGAGGATGGAGCTTGGGTCGTCGTAGCGAGTCCAGACGCCTTCGAGGTTGAGCACTGCCAGACCGCCGGCCTTGTGCATCTCGATCGCGAAGCTCGGATCAACGACCGCGTCCATCGCCGAGGCCATGAATGGAATGTCGAAGTGGTGGTTACCGATATCAAGCCCGACTTCGGTGAGTTCAGGGTTGATCGTGACATCGCCGGGGACGATAGCAACCTCATCGAAGCCGTAAGCACGGCGAAGCTGCTTAAACTGCGGTGCGGTCATATGCTCCTCCTCGCGGACAAACGGCGCATGGCCGCTCCCCGGTAACCCGGAGGCGGCGTCTGGAAGGGAAACGACGGTGCTCAATGAAGTTGCGTGCCCGGTGTGTGGGATGCGGACAGGCAGCGAGTGCTGTCCTGATCCGAGTGTAGGCGGGGGCCTTTCTGTGGGTCAACACGGATTTGTGGTGAGCGCCCTTGTTATGTGCAATCTGCGCATCGGTATACGCGGGTGAGCGAATTTGCCCCGGGCCTGTATGTCGTCGCGACACCGATCGGGAACCTGGGTGACCTTTCCCCGCGAGCGGCAGAGATCCTTCGGGCCGCCGCGATTGTCGCTTCGGAGGACACGCGGACGACGGCGCGGCTGTATCGCGGGGAAAAGCACCCGCCGATGGTGAGCCTGACGGAGTACAACGTTGGCGAGCGCATCCCCGCCCTAATCGAAGCGGCAAGATCGGGTGTCGTGGCCCTTACGAGCGACGCTGGCAGCCCAGCGATCGCTGATCCGGGGGCGCGGCTCGTGGAGGCGGCTCATGCGGCGGAGGTGCGCGTGGTGGCAGTGCCGGGTCCTTCTGCGCTGACGGCTGCCGTGTCGGTGTCCGGATTCGATGGGTCCGACGTGCGGTTCATCGGATTCCTTCCGAGGCAAAAAGGGGAGCGGATCGCGCGGCTGCACGAGGGCGCTGAGTCGGCAGCGGTGTTCGTGTTCTTCGAGTCGCCGAACAGGCTGGGCGCGACGCTCAAGGAGATCGCAGCCGAGCTCGGCGACCCAGAGACAGTCGTCTGTCGCGAGCTGACGAAGGTGCACGAGGAGGTAGCGCGCGGAAAGGCGTCGGCGCTCGCTTCGAAGTTTGCCGTGACGAAGGGCGAATGCACGGTGGTGGTCCGGTCGCCGGAGCGCGAGCGAGCCGATGAGCGAGCGTTGCGCGAGTACCTTGGCGAGATGCGGGAAGCAGGCGCGCGGAGGACGGCGGCGGCGGCGATCGCGGCACGACGATTCGGGGTGACGCGGGCGGATGCCTACGACGCATGGGAGTAGGGCGCTCACCGCGATCGGCAAATGCCCTGTGGTAAACTCGGCGCAGTCTCCCTCGGAGTTCTCCCACTTGTCCGAACGCGTCCTCGTGTGCGTGGCATGGCCCTACGCTAACTACTTGCTGCACGTCGGCCAGGCTGCCGGCGCCTATCTACCGGCGGATATTTTCGCGCGGTACAGTCGGCTTTCGGGCAAGGATGTGCTGATGGTTTCGGGCTCAGATTGCCACGGAACCCCGATCACGGTGAGCGCGGACCGCGACGGTGTGACGCCACGAGACATCGTCGACCGCTACCACCCGAAGATCCTTGAAGTCTGGGAGCGGCTGGGGATCAGCTTCGACCTGTTCACGACTACGCTGACCGAGAACCACTATGCGGTCACGCAGGATGTCTTCTTCCGGCTGCACGAGAAGGGCTTTCTCTACACGAGCACGCAGGACCAGTTCTACGACCCGGTGGCGAACCGTTTCCTGCCCGACCGGTATGTCGAAGGCACCTGCCCGCACTGTGGCTACGGTGACGCGCGCGGCGACCAATGCGACAACTGCGGAAAGACCCTCGACGCGATCGACCTGATCAACCCCCGCAGCAAGATGAGCGGAGCAACCCCAGAGGTTCGGCCATCGGAGCACTTCTTCCTGAAGCTGACAGCGTTCCAGGAGGAGCTGCAGAAGTGGGTGGGTGGCCAGGAGCACTGGCGGCGCAATGTGAAGAACTTCACCCTGGGCATGCTTGAAGAGGGGCTTAAGGATCGGGCGATTACGCGCGACATCAGCTGGGGTGTGCCGGTCCCGCTTGAGGGGTACGACGACAAGCGAATTTATGTCTGGTTCGACGCGGTGATCGGGTACCTGTCGGCGACGAAAGAATGGGCGCAGGGGACGGGAGACCCGGAGGCGTGGCGGCAGTACTGGGAGGATCCAGAAACGCGGGCGTACTACTTCATCGGGAAGGACAACATCCCGTTCCACACGGTGATCTGGCCCGCGATGCTGTCTGGGTACGGTGGCCTGAACCTGCCCTACGACGTCCCGGCGAACCAGTACGTGAACTTCAGTGCCGGGCAGAAGCAGAGCAAGTCGAAGGGAACCGGCACGTGGGTGCTCGACCTTCTCGATACCTACGACGCCGATGTCGTGCGCTTCTACCTGACGACGATCATGCCGGAGACATCGGATTCAGAGTTCCGCGAGGACGAGCTCATCCGGACGAACAACGACGTCTTGATCGCGACGTGGGGCAACCTTGTAAACCGCGTGATTTCGATGACGGCCCGGAACTTCGACGGCGTGGTGCCATCGATCGGCGAGAGGGCGCCGGAGAGCAAGGCGCTCATCGCACTGGCCAGCGCGGGAGTCGCGGCCGCGGGCGCGGAGTACGGTGCCTGCAACTTCAGGAATGCGCTCGGCGAGGGGCTGAAACTGGCCCAGGCCGCGAACCGGTACCTCGACGACCGGGCGCCATGGAAGGCCGTGAAGACCGACCGCGAGCATGCGGCTGAGACGCTCACGACGGCCCTTGATGTCATCAACGCGCTCAAGGTGATGCTCTGCCCGGTGATCCCGTTCTCCACCGCTAAGCTGCACTCGCTGCTCGGACTCCCGGGGACGATTGCGGACAGTGGGTGGGGGTTCCAGGGTGTGCCCGCGGGGACCACACTCGCGGATCCGGAGCCGCTCTACACCAAGCTCGACGACCTGGCCCCGGTTGAGGCGACCGTCTCGTGACGCGGCTCTTCGATACGCACTGCCACCTGCAGGACCGGGCATTCGCCGAAGGATGGCGGCCCGTCGTCGAGCGAGCGCGTGCGGCTGGCGTCACGGCGATGACGCTGCTCGGATACGACGCCGCCTCGAACGTTGCGGCACTCGAGATGGCGGGGGAGGGCGTCTTCGCGGCGGTGGGGTACCACCCTCATGACGCGAAGGAGCTCGACGAGAGCGCGTTTGCGGCGCTCGAAGCGCAGGCTGCCGATGACCGCGTTGTCGCGATCGGCGAGATCGGGCTGGACTTCTACCGCGATCTCTCGCCACACGATGTCCAGCGGGACGCGCTCGACCGGCAGCTCGGGCTGGCGGCACGGCTTGGGAAACCGGTGTGCCTGCATTCGCGATCGGCGGAGGAAGCAATCGAGCCACACCTCCAGCAGTACGCGGCGATGTCGCCTCTCGGGGCGGTCGGACGACCGGTGGGCGTGATGCACTGCTTCGCGGGTACGCTCGAACAGGCACTGCGTTACGTCGATCTGGGCTTCGTGATCTCGGTCGCGTGTACGGTGACCTACCCGGCGAACGAGGAAGGCCGCCGGATCGCGGCTGGCGTCCCGCTCGATCGACTCGTGATCGAGACCGACAGCCCGTATCTGCCGCCACAAGCCATGCGCGGCAAGAGAAATGAGCCCGCGAACGTCGAAGCGGCTGCGCGCGCGATCGCGGACTGCCGGGGCATCGCGTTCGAGGCGGTTGCGGAAGCAACGACGCAGAATGCAGAGCGGCTGTTCGGCGTGCAGGTCGGTACGACGGCGGTGCCGGCATGATCATGACCCCCCAGCTCGCGACGTTGTATGGCCCGGTGGCTGAGGACCTGATCCTGGTCGAGGACCTGCTTGAATCGACCAAGGATGTGGAACTGCTCCCACTGCGGAACATGCTGGACCATGCGCTCGAAGCGCGCGGGAAGCGGATGCGGCCGGCGCTGGTGTTACTGGCGGGGACGTTCGGCGACTACAACCTGAACCGGCTGGTTCCGCTCGGCGCGGCGATCGAGCTGCTTCACACAGCGAGCCTTGTGCACGACGACGTAGTGGACGGGGCGGCGAGCCGGCGTGGGCGGCCCACGGCGAACCATGTGTTCGACAATGCGCTAACGGTGTTGCTGGGCGACTACATGTTCGCGAACGCCGCGGAGATGGTGACTCGCACCGGGAGTCTCCACGTCACCCGCCTCTTCGCGCTAACCCTTATGAAGATGACCAGCGGGGAACTGGACCAGGACGCGGCCGCTTTTGACGTGAGCAAGGACGTACAGGACTACCTGTGGCGGATCGGCGGGAAGACGGCATCACTGTTCGCGAACGCGACGGAGGGCGGGGCGTCACTGGCGGGGTGCGACACCGAGACGGTCGATGCGCTCCGGGGCTTCGGCTACGACATCGGGATGGCGTTCCAGATCGTGGACGACATCCTGGACTTCGCGAGCGACGACGAGCAGTTGGGGAAGCCGGCGGGAAGCGACCTGCGCGAAGGGACAATCACCCTGCCTGCGCTCCTCCTGATGGAAGAGAAGCGCAAGGACAACCCGATCAAGAAGTTCTTCACTGCACAGCGTGGGCGAGAGCAACACCTGCAGGACGCCATCGCGATGGTGCGGTCGTCCGGGGTGCTGGAGACGTCGATGGACCTGGCACGGGAGTACGTCCGGCGGGCATCCGAGCAGATAGCAGATTTGCCCGACTCCGAGGGCAAGCGGTGCCTGCTCGGAGTCGGGCAGTACGTGCTGGAGCGCGAGAACTAGCGCGCTACGAGGTCAGGTTCTTCGGGAGCTTTGAGAGGCCACGCTTGGGCGTGCCCTGCTTGTAGACGCGCCCCTGGGCAACACCGTCCTGCACTTCGGCAGGGGACACCGCGCCGCCGTACATGTCGGTCAGTTCACCCTTGCGTGCAGCCTGGCGCATCTCGGCGGTCTCGACGAGATCGCCCTTCAGCGGCTTGGGCTTCGGCGCGCGCTTGTTCACTTCGGGGTGCTCGTTCGGGCGGCCACGCTTCACGAGCTTCGTCACCTTCTTGCCGAGGTGGTAGTACTGGCCGTCGTCGGGAATTCGGCGCGGATAGCCTTCGCGGAAGACGAAGGCCGAGAAGGAAGTCGGCATGATGCGGCCGGCGTCCTTGAAGCACTGCGGGCACGGGACGGGTTCGGATGATTCGCGCATGGGCCGGAGCTCTTCGAAGATCCCATCGCATGTCTGGCAGTAGTACTCGTAAACAGGCATCGGCCAACCCCTCAGTCGTTCGGTTCTGTGTTCAATACGGTGCGGCCTGCCTCGCTGGTTCGCAAGCGGGGCATGGAAATTACTTCGTCCATCCAGCGGCGCGCGCGAGGCTCCCGTTCGAGGGCGAATCGTATCACCTCGGCGAGCGCGGATTCGAGTTCGTGGGCAAGGGACTCGTCGACGCGAAGGCTCGCGAAGTCGGCAAGCGCGGCGGAGCGAGCGAAGCGAAGAACCTTTACCGCGCGGAGACTGACCAGACGACCCGCGCCCGCGGAACCGCGACACGATCGGCAGACGAGGCCGCCGGACTCCGGACTGAGGAGGGTGTCCTCCGGGTCGAGCCGCTCGCCGCAGATCGCGCAGCCATCGACCTGCAGTTCGTATCCCGAGATTGCGAGGAGCTGTAGTTCGAAGTGACGGGCGACGTGGAGCGCCGCACCTGCATCGATCGCCTGGAAAAGCGCCACGAGAAGTCGATAGAGGTCGTCCTGCTCGACGTGGTCAGCAGTGAATGCGTCGATCAGTTCGGCGCAGTAGATGGCGACCGCCGCGCGGTCGAGGTGTTCACGAATTGCCAGGTAGGGCTCGACCGTCTCGGCCTGCGTGAAGACATCGAAGGTGCGGCCCTGGGCGAGCATCATGCTCGTGCGAGTGAGCGGTTCGAGGTGGCCACGCATGCGGCTTCGCGATTTCCGGACTCCGCGGGCGATGGCGTCGAACTTTCCTTCGCG
>JBPPMX010000278.1:0-10952 GCA_051306275.1 Tepidiformaceae bacterium | reverse complement strand
AGGAGCTGGTGGACTGGAGCCGGGACACGGACGGCTGGATCTTCGAGTAGGCTGAGCCGCGATGCCCCTTCCACGGATGTACACCGACCTGGCGGAGTGGTTCCACCTACTGACGGCTCCGGAGGAGTACGCCGAGGAAGCGGCGATCTACGCGGATCTGCTGGTGTCTGGGGAGCGCGCGCCGCGGACGGTGCTCGAGCTTGGGTCGGGCGGGGGCAACAACGCGTCGCACCTCAAAGGGCGCTTCGAAATGACGCTGGTGGACCTGTCGCCGCCGATGCTGGATCTGAGCCGGGGCATAAACCCGGAGTGCGAGCATTTCGAGGGGGACATGCGGACGGTGCGGCTGGGCCGTCAGTTCGACGCGGTGTTTGTTCACGACGCAATCGAGTACATGGTCACGGCGACAGACCTGCGGGCGACCCTCTCGACGGCGTTCGCGCATTGTTCGCCGGGAGGGACTGCGGTGTTTGTGCCGGACTTCGTGCGGGAGACGTTTGAGGCGGGGATGAGTTCGGGCGGATTCGACGCACCGGACGGGCGAGCGGTGCGGTACCTGGAGTGGACGGAGCCGCCGTCGCCAGGGGCGACATCGTACCGGGCGGACTTCGCGATCATGATCCGCGCCGCGGATGGCTCGATGCGGGTTGAACACGATGCGCACGACTGCGGCGTGTTCGCGCTGGGTGAGTGGACGAAGTGGCTGGAAGAGGTGGGCTTCGAGTCGGTGGAATTCCAGCAGTGGGTGCTGTCCGACGAAACGAAGGTGGGCACGTTCACGGCCCGGCGCGCAGCAAATTACCCGGCATAGTCTTCGACCAGCTGGAGGGCGAACTCAACACCAACGGGTATGGCGGATTCGTCGATGACGAAGCCGCTGTCGTGGTGGCGGCCAGCGATGCCCTCGGCCTCGTTGCGGGCACCGAGCCAGAAATAGGCGCCCGGGCGTTCCCGCAGGAATACGGAAATATCGTCGGCGCCCATGCTGGGGGCTGCGTGGAGATGGGCGGGGCCGAAGTATGAGGCGGCGCGCGACCGAACCCAAGCGGTGACATCGGGGTCGTTCACGACGGCAGGGCAGCCAGTGGTGTGGCGGAAGGTGTACTCGGCGCCGAAGGCTGCGCAGATGCCAGCGATGATCTCCTCGGTGCGGCCTATCAGGAGGTCGCGCGCCGCATCGGTATAGCTCCGGATAGTCCCGCTGAGGGAGGCGGACTCGGCGATGACGTTGCTCCGATAGCCGGCGGTGAGCTTCCCGATAGTGAGGACGGCGGACTCGGACGGAGGGAGCGAGCGGCTCACAACCGTCTGGAGCGCGGTTATGAGGTGGGCAGCGACCACGACGGAGTCTACGGTCTGATGTGGAGCAGCCGCGTGGCCGCCGCGGCCCTTGATTTCGATACGGATGAAGGTCGGTGACGCGAAGAAGGGGCCTGGTGCTATGTTTATGTCGCCAATCGGGAGGTCTGCGCTGACGTGGAGGCCGAGGACTCGCTCGACCCGGGGTGCATCGAGGATGCCATCGGCCAGACAGGCCTCAGCGCCCCCTTCGGCTTCCTCGGCAGGTTGGAAGACGAAGCGGACGGGGGACTTGAGTGGCGCCTTTCGAGCAGCGAGGACCCGGGCCAGTCCGATGCCGACGGCTACGTGGGCATCGTGGCCGCAGGCGTGCATCGTGTCGGGGACTGTTGATGCGTAGGCGACGCCCGTCTTTTCGGGGACGGGGAGGGCGTCAATATCGGCCCGCCAGAGGAGCGCCGGGCCGCGCGCTTTTCCGGGCAGGAGTGCCGTCACGCCGGTTTCAGCGATGGGGCGGACGTCGGAGAGGCCGAGGGTGTTGAGGTGGCCGATGATGACATCGCGGGTGCGATGTTCCTTCCAGGACAGCTCCGGGTGCTGGTGTAGGTCGCGGCGGATCGCGATGAGGTCGTCGGAGATCGCGCGAATCTCAGGCCTGATGGCGAGGTGGGAGCCCATCTCCGTAGCCTACACGACGGCGGACGGCTATCAGTCGTTTACGGGCACCGAGGTGCCGCGCGACGGCAGGATGAAGCGGAGGATGCGACCGACGGGGACGCGCTGGACAAGGACGAGACCGCCGATGATCAGGACGATGCCCGCAACAAGGTTCCAGCCTACGGATTCATCGAGGAACCACCAGCCTGCGATGATCGCGATTACCGGGACGAGGTAGGTGATGACGGAGGAGCGGACAGCGCCGATCTGTCCGAGGAGCCACATGTAGGAGAGGCCAGCGACGCCGGAGCTACCGGCGCCGATGGCGACCATGCTGGCCCACTCCTTGGCGCCAAGGTCCGCGCCCTCGTAGGCCCCCGTGACTGAGGCCAGAGGCACCACGATCAACGTCGCGACGACGAGCGGGAAGAGGGTGAGCGTGATGGTGGGAGTCGTCGGGAGCCAGCGGCGAATGGCAACCGCACCAAACGCGTAGGAGATGCTCGCGCCGAGGACGCAGGCGATGCCGACGGAGGCGTCGCCGCCGAGGTTGGTGAAGCCATCGAGTCCGAGAAGGACGATTACGCCGCCGAATCCGAGGAGGAGGCCGAAGACCTGAAGGCCGCTCAGACGGTCCGACTTGAGGAAGAACGTCGAGAAGATGGCGACCCAGAGAGGGAGGCTGGAGTTAACGATGCTTGAGACGCCGCTCGGGATACGTTGCCCGGCCGTCGCGATGAGGACCCAGGGGATGACCATGTTGATGAACCCGAGGGCGAACAGGAGCAGAAGCACGCGTGGTTCGCGAGGAATCTGCTTGCGGACCAAGAAGAAGAGTGGAAAGAGGGCGAGCAATCCGAGACCGCAGCGCGCGGCTGCCACGCCGAGGGGGTCGACGCCGGAATCGACAAGGACGCGGACGAAGAGGAAGGAGCCGCCCCAGACGCCGGCTGTGAAGAGGAGAGCGGCGGCCTGGCGGGGTGTCACGGCGGCTCCATGGGAAGGCTGGATCCACTGTGCGGTACGGGGAGGCGCAAGCTCAATTGGACGTTTGACGGATGCCAGAGAACGGCGAATTATCGCGGCGCAGGCCGGATCGGCCATGGAGGGATAGCCATGCAGGAAGTCGAAGGACTGCGATTCGAGGTCAAGGACGGGGTGGCGACACTGACCCTGAACCGGCCTGAGAAGCTGAATGCGATTACGTGGGCGATGGTGGAGGGCATCAGGAACGCCGTGGACGAGTGGGGCCACGACGATGATGTGCGCGTAATCGTAATCACGGGCGCGGGCCGGGCATTCTCGGCTGGTGACGACATCGTGGGGGGGCTGGGGGAACCGGCGCCGCGGGGATGGCTGCCCGGGATGAACACCGACCTGGGCGCGCACCACCGGCTGGTGAAGACGCTTTTGAGCGCGCCGAAGCCGGTGGTCGCGGCGCTCAACGGGCGCTGCCATGGGGCCGGGTGGGTGACGGCGCTGTCCTGCGACTTCCGCGTGGCCCGATCGGATGTGCTGATTGGGGACATCCGGGCGGAGAAGGCGATCTACGCGGGCCAGAGCGTTCCGCTGTTGCTTCCGCGGCTCATCGGGCAGTCGCGGGCGATGGACATGCTGGTCACGGGCCGGGTTATCGACGCAGCCGAGGCTGAGCGCTTCGGGATCGTCGTGCGGGTGTGGGAACCGGACGCATGGGAGCGGGAGCTCGGCGAGTTCGTGAGCGGGCTGGCAACTGGGCCGACACGGACGTATGCAGCGTGGAAGCTGAGCGTGAACCGTTCGGTGCTGGCGGAGCTGGATGGGTACTCGGCATATGAACGTTGGCTGAATTCGATACTGCGCGGGTCTGAGGACACGCAGGAGGGTATCCAGGCGTTCCGGGAGAAACGCCCGCCGAAGTTCACCGGCCGCTAGGGACGAGTCTCGCTACTCAACCGGGAACTGGAGGGCGATCGTTTCGGTGAGGAGGGTCGCCCAGGCGGACTCGTCGAGAGGGGGCGCGGTGAAGCCCGGGCAGGCAGTGTGGCGAAGCAGGAGCGGAATCGCGACGCTGGACTGACCGGCGATGAGCGTGCGCCCAGCGACGCGAGCGTCGCCGGGCGGAGTGTGTAGCGGGCGGCCTGTCTCGGGGTCGACGACGATGACCTGATGCGGGTACAGCCGGCATGCGCCGGGGCGTCCTGCGTAGACGCTGCAGCCGAGGGAGTCGCCGAGATGGGCACAGTGGTTGTTTGCGCGTGCGAGGAGGTAGGGCTGGGCCAGGGGGAGGCGAATCGGACTGCCCTCGTCCAGTTCCACAAGTTCGATGACCTGGCGCCCGGTGGTGCGCGCGAGATGGGCGAGTTCGCCGTCGTCTAGGGGCACGGAGAGGTTGCGACAGCACCAGGCGTCGCAGGCTTCTGGCTGACACACGAAGGCCGGGTCGCCGGGGAGGAGAAGGTCGTAGGAGGGGTAGTCGGCTGCAACTAGCGCCCATAAAGCGCGAAGGCGTTCGACCGATGATAGAGGCGCGGGCACGACGCTATGGTAGGGCTTCGTGTGGGTTTTTAACCCGGGGAATTGACCGGGTGGCCGGTGGGCTGTACCAACGTTGCGACTGTTGAACTGCAGAAGTATCCTTCCTCGCCCGATGGTGGCTGGAAGTAACAGGCGGAATGTTTCATGAGTAACGATGATGACAGCGCAGCGCTGAACCCGGAAGACCGCGCGCGGATGCGGCGGCAGATGAGCGACCACGCGGTTCGGCTGGCGATCGCGAGCCGATGGGAGGAGGCCGTCCCGATCAATCGGGAGTTTGTGCGGCTCTTCCCGGAGGATGCCGAGGGGTACAACCGGCTGGGCAAGGCGCTCAGCGAGGTAGGGAAGATCGAGGAGGCGCGAGTGGCGTACGCCTCGACGCTGGACCGGGACCCGACGAACACGATCGCGAAACGGAACCTCGACCGGCTGGCCGCCTTGAAGGACACCCCGGCCGTCTCGGTCGGGCCCAGCCAGGTCGACACCAAGATGTTCGTCGAGGAAAGCGGGAAGTCGACAACTGCGACTCTGCAGGCAGTCGATTCCGCAGTGGCGGCGGTCCTCGATGCAGGCGATGTCGTGGAACTGCGAGTGCAGGGGAACGCGGTAAACGTCCACACGCGGACCGGCGAATACGTCGGGATGGTCGAGCCGCGGGTGGGCCTACGCCTCGCGCGCATGATGATCGGCGGGAACCAGTACGCGGCCGCGCTCGCGAGCGCATCGGGTGACCCTCGCGTGACGATCCGCGAGACGTACCAGGACCCGAGCCAGCTCGACCGCGTTAGCTTCCCATCGACGCTCGGGTCCGATGTCCGACCCTACATTCGGCGGTCAGTGCTGCGGCACCAGCTCTCCGACGATGTCGAGTTCGACGACGACGATGAAGTGGTGGAGGAAGAGGAGGAAGAGGGCATCGGCGACGGCTGGAGCGATGCGAGCGAGGATATCGAGGCGGTTGTCTAGGTCGCGGGCGACTCGGACGATGACGACTACGACTAGATCACGCTACGGGGGCAGCCGAGCAGGTCGCGGAAGACTTCGGACTGGGCGGACGGATCTACGCCGTCGAGCGACGGGGGGGTACCCGCGACGGGCATCTGGTCCGACGCTATAAGGTCGCCCGTCGCCGGGTCGCGGAAGGCGATCGTGACGCTGTAGGGCGCAGGGCCGAGCTCAAGCGCTTCGTCCCCGGATTCGAGGCGCAGCTGGAAGCAGAGCGTCCCCTGGTAGCGAGTCGTTTCGCCGCCGGACCAGCGGGCGACCGAGGCCTCAGCGTTCGAGAGCCAGACTTCGAAGGTCGCGCCGTCCTGGGCCTGGAGGTCGTTCACCACCTGGATCGAGGCAGCGCCTCGTTCGAGGTCGGAGAAACGGGCGTTACCGACGTCAAACTGCCATCCGTCCGGGACGAGATCATTGGGCGCCGGGCCTTCGGGTGCGAGCGTCACGACACCGGTTGCGGTGCCGACAAATGAGAGCGCCGAGGGGGATGTGGTGCGGTCGGCACTGGGCTTATCGCACGCGATCGCGAGGAGCATCAGCAGCGCGAGGGTGGCGGCGAGAATCTGCCGCCACCCTCGCTCCGTGCTGCCCGGAGACAAGCTCAGTTGGTCACCCGCGCGTCGGTCGCGTAGCGGTTCTTGAGGATGACCATCCGGTTGAGCGCGCTCATGTAGGCCTTGGCGCTCGCGACGATGATGTCCGTATCGGAGGACTTGCCGGTGTAAATGCGGCCGTCGTCCTCGATACGGATTGTGACCTCGCCCTGGGCGTCGATCCCTTCCGTGACGCTTTTCACGCTGAACTCGGTGAGTTCTGGCGTGAGTCCGGTAATGCGGTTCATGGCGCGGTAGACCGCGTCGACCGGGCCGGTGCCGGTGGCGGCGTCGGTGCGGATGTTCCCTTCGGGGTCGATCACGCGAAGAGTGGCCGTCGGCGTGGTGTGGTCGCCCGCGGTGACCTGGACCATGTCGAGCCGCCAACCTGCTTCGGTGATCTCGCGCATGTTGTCTGTGACGATCGCTTCGAGGTCGCGGTCGTCGACTTCCATCTTCTTGTCGGCGAGTTCCTTGAAGGCGGCGAAGGCGCGGTTGAGCTCTTCGTCGGTCAGTTCGTAGCCGAGCTCCTGCATGTGGATCTTGAAGGCGTGACGGCCTGAGAGCTTGCCGAGGATGAGCTGGGTTCCCTGCGGGATGCCGAGCTCAACCGGGTCCATGATCTCCCAGGTTTCGCGCATCTTGAGGATTCCGTCCTGGTGGATGCCGGATCCGTGGCGGAATGCGTTCTTGCCGACGATGGCCTTGTTCCACTGGATTGGCATGCCGGAGTAGGTCTCGACCATCTTCGAAGCACGGTAGATCTCGCGGGTGTTGATGTCGGTGTGGAACCCGAAGTAGTCCTTGCGGGTCTTGATCGCCATGACGACCTCTTCGAGCGAGGTGTTGCCCGCACGTTCGCCGATGCCGTTGATGGTGACTTCAACCTGGCGGGCGCCGTTCTGGATGGCGGTCAGTGTGTTCGCGGTGCAGAGGCCGAGGTCGTTCTGGCCGTGGAAGCTGACGCGAGCCTTGTGGATGTTGGGGACGTTTTCGAAGACGGCGCGGAAGAGGTCGCCGAGCTCGTAGGGGATTGCGTAGCCAACGGAGTCGGGGATGTTGATGGTGGTAGCGCCCGCATCGATACAGCGCTTGACGATCTCGAAGACGAAACGCGGGTCTGCGCGGGTGGCGTCCATCGGGCTGAACTCGACGTTGCTGGTGTACTTCGCGGCGTGGCGAACCATGGCCTCGGCCTGAGTGAGTACCTGCTCGCGATCCTTGTGGAGCTGGTGGGCCATCTGGATGTCGCTGGTGTTGATGAAGACGTGGATGCGGGGGTCGGCGGCGTCCTTCACGGCCTCCCAGGCAGTATCGATGTCCGACATCACCGCGCGGGCGAGTGCACAGATGGTGGTGTCGCGGACTTCGGCGGAAACGCGGCGGACAGCTTCGAGGTCGCCGGGCGTGGAGCAGGGGAAGCCAGCCTCGATGATGTCGACGCCGAGCCGTTCCAGCTGCTTCGCGATCTCGACCTTTTCATCGGGGGTGAAGGCGACGCCGGCAGACTGCTCGCCATCGCGCAGGGTGGTATCGAAGATGTAGATCTTTTCGGTCACGGGTTCAGGCCTCCTGGGGACGTGCGTTCGGGGATCCAGATGCGGTGAACGCGGGATGCGCTTCGCGGCGGATCGGAGAATGGGTTTTGGCTTGGGGGGTAGCGCCCGGCATGAGCGGAGCGGGCTGCACGTTCAGGAGCGCCGGAGTACACGCCCCGGTGAGTCCGGGGCGAAAGCGAGCTCCTCATGAGCGGTAGACGACGGAGTGTGTTCGGTCATCACTGCTGGTAGTTTCATCGACCATCGGCGGCTGTGCAATAGGGTGAGCGTGCTGTCACGAGGGAGCGACCGCCTGTACGCTCTCCGGGTGAACGACCCATACGCGGTAGACGCGGCCTTCTACGACACGGTGAACCGCTTCGATGGCGAGGATAGCGGGCTGTGGCTGGTATACGCGGGACAGACCGAACGGCCGGTCCTCGAAGTGGGGACGGGCACCGGTCGAATCGCGATCGAACTCGCTCTTCATGGGCACGAGGTCACCGGGATTGACCCCTCGGAGACGATGCTGGCGATCGCGCGGGCTAAGGCGGAGGAGGAAGGCGTGACCGCGACGTTCGTGCCGGGGCGGCTGAGTGACCTGTCGCTGGAGGAGGGCCACTACGGTTTCGCGATCGTGCCCGCTGATGTGTTCCTGTATTGCGAAGACGCGATCGAGCAGATCGAGATGCTGGAGGCGCTCGAGCGGTGCCTGCACTTCGACGGGCTGCTGGCGATCGACCTGCCGGGGCCCGCTGCGTGGCTCGACCCTTCGCTGAATGGGCAGCCGCTGCTGGCGTTCGCCGGGGAGACCGAGAGCGGGGAGCCGCTGGACGCGTGGCATGTGCGCGAGGACGACATGGGGCAGCAGACCCGGGCGCTGCGGATCACGTACGAACGGACAGGGGCGGATGGGCTCGTGCGGCGTTCGCAGTCGAACCACCTGCTGCGGTATGTGTACCGATACGAGATGGAGCGGCTTTTGGAAATCGCGGGGTTCGCGGTACTGGACGTGTACGGAGACTATGAACTGGGGCGGCTCACGAGCGAGAGCGAGCGGATGATCTTTACCGCGCGGAGCAGGCGAGGATGACACCACGGATTGTGATCGACGCGATGGGCGGAGATAACGCGCCGCATGAGATCGTTGCGGGAGCACTCATGGCGGTGGGTACGCTCGGAGTGGAGCTGATTCTTGTGGGGCGCCGCGGCTCGATCGAGCCGGAGCTTGCCGGGACGAGCAACCTCGCGGGTCTACGAATCGTCGACGCGCCGGATGTGGTGGCGATGGACGAGCATCCGACCGACGCCGTGCGGGGGAAGCCCGGGAGTTCGATCCATGTGGGGCTGGAGCTGGTGAAGAAGGGCGAGGCGGACGCGTTCGTGACGGCGGGGAATACTGGCGCGGCGATGGCCGAGGCGCTGCTGACGCTGGGCCGGATCAAGGGGATCGGACGGCCGGCGCTGGCGACGATCTTCCCGACGGGAGAGAACGGCCAGTCAATCCTGCTGGATATTGGCGCGAACGCGGACTGCCGGCCGATCCACCTCGTGCAATTCGCGCACATGGGGGCTGCCTACCTCGAGCGGATGTTCGGCCTGAAGCGGCCACGAGTGGGACTTGTCTCGATCGGGGAGGAGGACAGCAAGGGGAATCAGCTGGTGATCGAGGTGAACGGGCTGCTACGGCAGTCGAACCTCAACTTCGTCGGGAACATCGAAGGGAAAGACCTGACGCGCGGCGTGGTGGATGTGGCGGTGATGGACGGATTCACGGGGAACGTGGTGCTGAAGACGGCTGAGGGGATGGCGGAGCTGATGTTCGGCGAACTGCGGCGGGCGGTGGAGCTCACCCCCTGGAATAAGGCCGCGGGCCTGATCCTGATGTCCGAGCTTCGGAAAGTGAAGCACCGGCTGGATTACACCGAATACGGTGGGGCGCCGTTGCTGGGCGTCGACGGCGTGACGGTGATCGGGCACGGGCGGTCGAATGCGCGGGCGATCTTCAATGCGATCCGGGCGGCGCGGGACGCGGTCCACAACGGCGTGATCGAGGTTATGCGGGAGGTGGCGCGAGAGATCCCGGCGAAGAAGTCGCTGACCGGCAGCAGTGACGACGAGTAGGTGAGGCGATGAGGACGAGCTTCTACGAGGCGGACGCATTCAGCGGCTCGAAGGGCGAGCACTACCTGACGATCGACTCGGACTACCGGTGGGAGAAGGGCGACGAGGTGTGGCTGGAGGCGAAGGGCACGCGAGTGAAGCTGCGGATCACATGGGTGTACCTGACCGTGAACGAAAGCGGCGGGGTGACGCGCGACCTGCTGGGACTGAGGCTCTGATGACGGCGTAGAGTAGCGCCATGATCCCTTCGGCAATCGACCATGTTGTCCTTCCAGTGCGCTCGCTCGACGCGGCGGCGCCGTACGAGCAGCTGGGGCTGCGTCTGACGCCGCCAGCGAGCCACCCCGGCCTCGGGACCGAGAACCGGGTGTTCTTCACGGGGGCGACTGCAGACACGCACTTCTACGTGGAGCTGCTCGGGGTGCGGGACCAGGGCGAGGCTGAGGCGGCGGGCCAGGCAAAGCGCGGATGGCTGTTGGACGCGCTCCGAGCTGAGACGCCGGGGATGGCGCGGATTGCGCTGACCTGTGACGACATCGAAGGGGCGCAGGGGAGGCTGGCGGCAGCGGGAATCGAAGCGCAGCCGTACCAGGCGTTCAGGGCGGATGGGAGCCTTATCGCGGACGTGCTTCCGCTTGCGGTGGAGGCGGTTGCCGGTGCGAACCTCGCCCTGATACGGGACCCGCGAGAACGCGGGACGATGGTGGCGAACCGGGTAACACAGGGAATGCTCGAACACGACTTCCCGCTGAAGCGGATCGACCACCTCGCGGGGTTCGTGAGCGACATTGAGGCGGCGACGCGATTCTGGGTGGATGTGCTGGGAGTGCCGGTGTTCGGCGAGATTTCGACGCCGGCGATCGTGATCCGGCAGATGCGGATGGGTGACGCGATCTTCGAGGTGTTGGCGGCGACGGGCCCGGATAGCCCGCTCGCTTCGCGGCCGCCGGGGCTGGCGAGCATGTGCGCGTTCGAGGTGCCGGACCTGCAGGCAGCCGTGGAGCTGGCGCGGGCCCGCGGCTTCACGGCGCCCGACCCGGCGTTCGGAGTGTTGCCGCGGGCGCGGACGTCAACGATCCCAGCCACCGAGCTTTCCGGGATGGGGCTGCAGTTGCTGGAGTACGTCTAGACCGCGACGGATGCGGGCCAGGCTGCTGGGGGGTGTGAGCCGGGGAGGGCGGTGCGGCGCTCCCAGGAGGATGGGGTCTCGGAGAGCTGGATG
>JBPPMX010000277.1:0-10636 GCA_051306275.1 Tepidiformaceae bacterium | reverse complement strand
CGTGCTTCGCCGGTGGCAACGTCGAGCAGGTACACGTGCTTGTCGAATGAGGGCGCGAATAGCGTGTCGTCGCCGACCAGGGTCAGCGAGGCGATCGCGCCATCGGCTTCGAACGGCTCGTCCCAGACCTCGCCGCCGCCCTCGATGCTGTAGGCGATGACCGTGCCCTTCATCGTCGCGACGTACACGACGCCATCGTGGACCACCGGGGCTGCCCAGACAGGTTCGCCGACCGTCTTTCCGCCTTCCCAGCCAGCGGAAGGCCTCCCGGACTCGGCATCGAGAAGGTAGAGACGGCCTTCGCTCGTCCCAAAAGCGAGCGTGCCTTCCGCGAGCGTTGGGCCGTCGGTGATGTTTCCGGTCACGTCGTCGTATTGCCAGGCGGGGAGGCCGCTCTCGAGGTTCACGGCGTAGACGCTGCCTTCATGGCCGGAGAAGTAGAGGCGGTCCCCGTCGATCGTGGGGCGGCCATACGCAGCCTCGATGTCGATGTCCTCGGTGGAGGTCGCCCCTTCGGCGGGGAACTCCCATTTGAGGGTCGCAGGGCCATCCCCTGAGATGTCGAGCGCGCTCAGACGGTCTTTGTCGAGGAACACGAAGGCAGTGGAGTCATTAAAAGCGGGGCTCGCCCATCCCTGGGGTCGCGTAAGCCCACCGCAACCGGTTGCGAGGAGGGCGACGGCAAGGAGTGCGAGTCCCGCGACGTAGCGTCGAGGGTGGGTCACTGGCAAAGGGTAGCGCCTGCAGGTGTACGGGGGAATCATTCGCCCGCTGCGTCACTCCAGCGCCTGTGAGCGTGCGGACACGGAGGGCTGGGCGCGTGACGGGCTCACGCCGTTTCACGTGAAACAACCGCCAGGATAAGGGCGGACGGCGAGGACAGGGGTGTTTCACGTGAAACGGCGCGTCGGACGATGCGGTCCGGTTGGGGGCCCGCACTAGTCCGGAACGGGGTCGAATCCATGCCCGCCGCCGGGCCGGCAACGGCCCAGGCGCCGTACCGCGAGCCACCCACCCCGAAAGGCGCCGTGACGGTCCACGGCCTCGTAGGCGTACCAGGAGCAGCTCGGGTGGAACCGGCAAACGTTCGGCATCATCCCGGAGAGCGTGACCTGGTAGACGCGGATAAACGCCAGCAGCGGCCACTTCAGGAGCGATCCGGGCTTCATTCGCGGGTTTCCAGGAGTCCGGCCCGGCCGAACCGGCCCTCAAGGTCGCGCCGTAGCGTTTCGAACCCGGATTCCATCGCCTTCGGACGCGCGGTGACCACGATGTCCCAGCCATCACCCACCGGGAGCAGCCGGACAGCCTCGCGGATCTGGCGCTTCAACCGGTTCCGCACCACTGCCTTCTTCGAAAGACGCTTCCCGACCGCAAATCCCATGCGCGTTTCGCCATCTGCGTTCGGCAGAAAGCGCACAACAAGAAGGGGACCGCTGATCACGGTCCCCCTGGTGTACACGGAATCAAATGGCTCGCCGCGACTCAGGCGGCCGGCGCGTTTCATCGCGCCATCTCTGCGAGCCCTAAACGACGGTCAGTCGTTTGCGGCCGCGCAGCCGGCGAGCCCGCAGGATGTTGCGTCCATCGCGGGTGAACATCCTCTTCATGAAGCCATGCTTGCGCTTCCTGGGGATGACGTGGGGCTGGTAGGTGCGCTTCGACACGGGCGCCTCCGATCAATTCACGAGGGTCGGACGTAGAAGCGTACCGCAGACCGCGCTCAAGTGGTAATCAGCGCCACGCAACGCGGTATTGGGCGTAGTGTTCCATCACCAGCTCGACATAAAGATGCGTCTCGGAGAAGTCGATCGTCTCCAGGTAGTCGGCCGGGGTATCTCGCGGGTCGGCCTCCTGCCAGCGCGCTGCGTTCCCCGGGCCGGCGTTGTAGGCGCTCAAGGCGACATAAACGTCGCGATAGGCCCGCAACTGGCCCCCGAGGTAGTGCGCCCCGAACCGGATCGAGATCGAAGGGCGAAACAGGTCGCGCGTCTCGAAGTCCTCGACCCCCAGGTCTTCAGCGATCGCTTCCCCCGTTGAGGGGATGACCTGCGCGAGCCCGAGTGCCCCCGCGAACGACCCGGCGGACGGGTCCCAGAGGCTCTCCTGGCGGATCAGGGCGGCCAGCAGGAGTGGATCGATGTCGTTCTCCTCCGACTCGCGATCCAGTACGGCGACATAACTAAGCGGATACTCGAGTCGCAGCAGGTCGATCGGAGCTTCGGGGCCGCCTTCCGTCGCCTCGCGCAGCCGGTAGCCAAGCGCCAGCACGACTTCAGTGAGGCCGAGGTCGTACGCCTGTTCAGCCCGCGCCAGCAAGCTCCACGGGTCCGACCCGCCAGCGCTGTTCAGGAGCAGCTCGTCGGCCGCATCTCGTAGCCCGACGATGACGAGCGCCTCCGCAGCGACCGTGTCGGTGGGCTCGACCGGCCCGCCCGCGACGAACCCGCCGAGCCATGTCTCCAGCGCCGTCCAGTCGATAGACGGCACATCGCCCAGCGATGCGTATGACACATCAGTATCTGGAGGGTTCCCCAAGAGCCGCGCTGATTCCATCCCGTAGAACGAAAGCGGGTCGGCGGTAACCGCCATCTCGAACTGAATCCGGGCGCTCGCGGCGCTCCCCGTGTCCTCGTACGCGCGACCGCGCCAGTAGAGCAGCCGCGTGTCGGTCGTCGCCCCGACGGCATCCCAGGTTGTTATGGCGTTCGCGGGCGCGGCCGACCGGTAAAGCGTGTAGCCCGCTCGGAATGCGGCCTCCTCCGTGAACTCCCCGGCCGGCCCCTCGGTCACGATCGCCAGGTACCGTACCGAGGCGACGAACGGCGGACTCACGTCTTCGGTCAGCCGCGCGGCCCACCACTTCGCCCGGTGGATGAACGGCGATGTTGCGCCGGTCGCCGCGGCCCGGTCGTAGAGCGCGATCGCCTCTTCGTGCTCACCGAGCGCTTCACGCGTCGCCGCGAGGTAGTACAGCCGGAATGTCAGCGAAGCGGCGTCGATCGGGGTTGCGACGCCAGCTTCCAGGACTTCGATGGCCTTGGCGTATTCACCCTGGCGGTAGTAGACCAGCCCGGCGATGCCCGCATCGACCGGGATCTTCGCCTCGAGCAGGATTTCGAGCGCCTGCAATGCGACCCGGCTCGACGGCGACCGCGCGATGAGAATCTGGAGCTGGTCCGCGAACGTCGAGTTCTCGCCGGCCTCCCGGGCGTGCAGCGCCCTCGCCAGGCGCACCGCGGGGTCGCCGGTTGCCTCAATCAGGGCATCGAGCCAGGCGCCCTCAGCGGCTTCGTCACCTGCCTCGCGGGCGGCATCGGCACGGGCGCGGTAGACGTCCTCCCGCAGCGCCGGCGGGATCGGTTCGCTGAGCACCTGGTCCCAGGCTCCGGCCGCCCCGCTTGTGTCGCCGCCCGCCGCCAGTGATTCGGCATAGGCGACCAGCACGAATGGGCGGAGCGGATGGCTCCGTGCAACCGTGAAGGGGCGGAGCACTTCCCGGGCGGCGGCGTACTCTTCGCGTTCGTTCAGTCGCACGCCGAGCAGATACGCTGCCTCCCATGCCATTTCTGAACCTGCAGGGGCTGTGGTGCTCGCCGATCGGAGCGATTCGACGGACGCATCCGCCTCGCCGATTTCGTGCTGGGCAACCGCGCCACCGACCAGTGCTGCGCTCTTCTCCGCCGGGTCAGACGAACGAGCCGCGACCGCCAGGAACTCTTCGGCGGCGAGTTCGTAGTCCCCGTCTCGCAGGCTCTGGCGGGCCGAATCGAGCGTCGCGGCCCGTCCAGGAGCTGTCGATCGGGGAGTTGATGTCGCAGAAGGTTCAGCTGTCGCGGTGGAGCGTACAGGGGTACCCGCGTTGTCCGAGCATGCGGACAGGACGAGCGGCGCAGCGGCCGCCAGCAGAAGGATCACCCTTGTTTGCACGCGTTCACCCTCCTTAAGGATGAGGGTTTGCGTAGACGGCCACCTAACACCGATGCTACGTGTCAGGTTGATGCGTGGTCAAAACCGATGACAGCGGCAGGGATCGCCGCCAACAGGCCTGACACGGTGCGGCTTCCCGCCCCCCTCGCCGATGTCACACGCTCCCGCAACGCGTGGATCGAGGTCGATCTTGGCGCGCTCGATGTGAACGTCGCCGCCCTCCGCGCTGCCTGCGCCCCCGGCGTCGAACTGATCGCGATCGTCAAGGCGAACGCCTACGGACATGGTGCTGCCGTCCTCGGCCCCGCGCTTGCATCGATGGGCGTCGCCCGCCTCGGCGTTGCCTGGATGGCGGAAGCGGTCGCACTTCGCCGCGCCGGCGCCCGCGGACCGCTCATCGTCCTCGGCCACTCCTTCCCCGCCGATGCCCCTGCGGCAGTAGAACACGACATAACGCTGACGGTACACTCGCTCGAACTCGGGAACGCGCTCTCCGCCGCTGCCACTTCCGCCGGGACCACCGCTCGCGTCCACGTGAAGGTCGATACGGGGCTCCACCGCTTCGGGCTCCCGCTTGATGACGCCGTTGCCCTCGCCGAACAGCTCCGCACGCTCCCCGGCATCGACGTCGAAGGCCTCTGGACGCACATGGCCAACGCAGACGAGGCAGACGACTCCTTCTCCGACCAGCAGCTCGACATCTTCGCCGAGGCCGTGCGCCGCCTTCCCTGGATCCCGTATCGCCACGCCGCCAACTCCGCCTCGATCCTTCGCCGCCCGGGACTCCACTTCGAAGGCACGCGCGCTGGCCTGGCGGTCTACGGTGTCGCTCCCGGCCCGCACGCCCCCGCCTCCGGACTACGGCCTGCACTTCAGATAAAGGCGCGCCTCGCACGGGTGGTCGAGCTTCAGCCCGGTGACGGTGTCAGCTACGGCCTCGCCTGGAAGGCAGCCGCGCCGGCCACTGTCGGCCTCGTCCCGGTCGGTTACGGCGATGGCTGGCACCGCCGACTCGGCCACGGCTCGGGCGACGTCCTCGTCCACGGCGTCCGCTGCCCGCTCGTCGGGCTCGTGATGATGGACCACTTCATGGTCGACCTGACCGCGCTCCCCGGCGCCGCCTCAGAAGGCGACGAAGTCGTCCTCCTCGGCACCCAGGACGCCGAGACGATCTCCGCCGACGAGCTGGCCGAGCGCGCGGGCACGATCAGCTGGGACATCCTCGCCTCGCTCCAGGCCCGCCTCCCCCGCCTCTACCACCGCCAGTCCCTCGTCGAAGCGATCGACTAGCCTCCCTACATATCCCGCGCCCTCAGATCCTCGAGCGTTTCGCGCCGCTGGATCACGCGCGCCTGCCCGTCCTTCACCGCGACGACGGCGGGGCGCATCGCGAGGTTGTAGTTGCTGCTCATCGCGAGGTTGTACGCGCCGCTCGCCGGGAGCGCTACGAGCTCGCCCGGTTCGAAGCGCGGCACTGACGCGTCCTTGATCAGGATGTCGCCGCTTTCGCAGTACTTCCCTGCGAGCGTCACCACTTCCTCGGGCGCCGCCAGCGGCCGGTCGACCGGCACTGCTTCGTACTTCGACCCGTAGATCGCCGGGCGGATGTTGTCCGCCATACCGCCATCGACGGAGACGTAGCTGCGCACGCCGGGGATGTCCTTGCGCGCGCCCACCGTGTACACCGCGACCATCGACCGCCCGACGAGCGCGCGGCCCGGCTCGATGTGGAGCGAGGGCATCGGGAGCCGGTGGGACTCGGTCGCCTTCCGCATCGCTCCGGCGAGCGCGTCGGCGTATTCCGAGATGGTCGGCGGGTGCTGTTCGCGCGTGTAGGCCAGCGCGAACCCGCCCCCGGGGCTGTACTCGCGCATCTCAAAGCCCTGCGTATCGCTCATGCGAGAGGCGAACGCGCACATGACGTCCGCGGCTTCCTCGAACGGCTCCGTTTCGAAGATCGGCGAGCCGAGGTGCACGTGCAGGCCGCGCAGGTCGAGGTGCTCGGCCTCCTGGGCCAGCTTCACCGCCCGCTCCGCATCGCCCGTCGCGATCGCAAACCCGAACTTCGAGTCGAGCACGCCGGTGGTCGTCTTCGCGTGGGTGTGGGGGTCAACATTCGGCGAAATCCGCAGGAGGATTGGCTGGGTCACCCCGCGCTCCCCCGCGATCGCGTTCAGCGTTTCAAGCTCGAAGAAGTTGTCGACCACGACCCGGCCGATGCCGCCATGCTCGACCGCCATCGCCAGTTCCGCCGGGAGCTTGTTGTTCCCGTGGAAGTAGAGGTTCCCTGAAGGGAAGCCCGCAGCCCGCGCGACGCCCAGCTCCCCGCCGCTCACCACATCCATCCCGAGCCCTTCTTCGTTCAGGATCCGGGCGACGGCCTTGCAGAGGAACGCCTTTGCCGCGTACAGCACCCGCACCTCCGGCCATCGCGCTTCGAACTCCATGCGGAAGTCGCGCGCGGTCTGGCGGAAATCGGCCTCGTCGAACACGTACAGCGGGGACCCGAACCGTTCGGTGAGTTCTCGAAGGTCGCAGCCACCGACCGAGAGCCGGCCGGCGGGAGAAAGGGTGCTCGTGCGGGGCAACACGTGGGCGTAAGGGAGGTCGCGGAGCGTGGCGTAGTCGGGCATGCGGACTAGCGTACAGTCGCCCCCCGCGAATCCGCGAACGAATGGGCTGTTAGACCTCTGCAAGGCAACCGGGCGCCCCGGAAAGGTGATTCGGCTGCTCCAAACGGCACCCTGAGTCCACTGCACGCATACCGTGCGAAACCCACCAGGGAGGTACCTCACCATGGGTATCGGAGTCAGTCTTTTCCTCATCGCAGCCGGCGCGATCCTCGCGCTTGCCGTCGACTACCAGGTGTCGGGCCTCGACATCGCCGCGGTTGGCGTGATTCTCATGATCGTCGGTGGCCTCGGCCTCGTCCTTTCGATGCTCTTCTGGAGCAGCTTCTCACCGTACGGCGGCGCGCGGCGCACAACCGTTGTCGAAGACGACGCGGCCCCCCGCGACCATCGCCCGGTCTAAAAGCGAGGTCCCTCTCCGGTTCGAGCGGGCTGGCGGGCAACCGGCAGCCCGCTCGTCGTTTCACAACACAGGAGCACACACGATGACCACATCCCCGACCTGCATCCTCGCCTACACGAGCGAAGACGACCGCTACGACTACGTCCTCAAGTCAGCGGTCGAAACCGCACTGTCCTCCGGCGCGGCACTGATCCTCTACGACATCGACGCAGCCGGCGCCTGGGGCGAAGAGCCGCTGCCAACCTGGGTCGCCGCCGATGGCGAGACCGAACAGGTCCCCAACCGCCTTGAACCCGCGGACCTCGAACGGGCCGGTCGCATCGAAGTCGCCCGCAAGGTGAATGAGGCCCGTACCGCAGGTGTCCGTGCCTATGGCTGGCTTACTGGCTCGAAGGGCGCTGGCCGCCTCGCCGAGTACGCGGATGAGCAGAACGTCGACCTCATCATGCTCCCCGAGGATCTCGACGACCCGAGCTTCATCCAGTCGCTCCGCGGGCAATCCGTAGACGCGATCAAGGAAGAAACGGGGCGCCCGGTCGTCGTCGTTCGCGCCACCGCGGTGCCGCGCTAACCAGCGGCCAGTATTCGCATGCTAACGCGCGGCCTCGCATGCGGTGTACAATGGCCGCATGCGAAAGTCGCACATCACACGCGTTGGCAAGCGCAACACCGTGACCATCCCGGTCGAGATGCTCCGCCGCCGCGGCTGGAAGCCCGGCGACCAGATCGTCGTCTCCGACGAGGAGGGCGAGCCCCTCACGATCGAGACGAACGAGGCTGCGGTCGACCGTGTATACGGCATGCTCAAGCGGCCGGGCCAACCGAGCCTCACAGACGAGGAACTGGAAGAGGCGATTCGAACGGCTTCCGAAGAGGCCGCAGCCGCCAGATACCTTCGGTCCCAGCAGTAGTGCCCCTCGTAGTCGACACGAACGTCCTCGTGCGTTACCTGACCGACGATCACGAGGGGCATTCACGGGCCGCCCGGGCGATGCTGATGGACCCAGGGGAAGAGCTCATCGTCACGGCCGCGACGATGAGCGAGGTCGTCTTTGTCCTGCGAGGGAGCATCTACGGGTTCGGGCGTCTTGAGATCTCAAGCGCGCTGTTCGCGCTTCTTAACCTCCCCTCCCTCTCGTTCCCGGAGCGGACCATTCTCACGGCCGCCGCCCACCTCTACCGTGACCACCACAACAACTGGAACGACTGCCTCGTCGCCGCTTACGCCTTCGAACATGCGGGCGGACGCGTCGCATCGTTCGACAAGGGGCTCGATGCCATTCCCGGGCTCACACGGGCAGCGCCCGCAGCCGGTGCGTGAGCGGCATCGTGTCTATACTCAGGCTGTGACCACCGTCCGGGACCCGATGCGTGAACGCTTCGAAGTCGAGCGCCGCCGCTCTGCATTCCTCGCTTTCCTGCCGGCTACCGGCGCCGGGATCATCGCCTCCGATACCTGGGTGTCGCCCTGGCTCGGGATCCCCGGTGGCCTCGCGGTCGGCGGGTTCGCCTACGGCCTCGTCTGGCTCTACGAATCCTGGATGTGGAGACGCCACCATGGCCGATGAGCCCACCCTTTCGCACCTCGACGAACGCGGCGCCGCTCGGATGGTCGACGTCTCCGCGAAGCCGGACACCGAACGCGTCGCGACCGCCGAGGGCATCGTCCAGATGCTCCCCGCGACGCTGGCGCTCATCCAGCAGGGCGGGGTCCCGAAAGGCGATGTCTTCGCGGTCGCTCGCATTGCCGGGATCATGGCCGCCAAGCAAACATCCACCCTCATTCCCATGTGCCACCCCCTCCCGGTCACCGGCGTGACCGTCGACCTCGCGCCCGATGGCGATTCAGCCGTCCGCATCACCGCCACCGTGAAGACCACCGGCAAGACCGGTGTCGAGATGGAGGCCCTGACCGCGGTCGGCGTCGCCGCGCTCACCGTCTACGACATGTGCAAAGCGGTCGACCGGGGTATGCGTATCGAAGGCGTGCGCCTCCTCGAAAAGCGTGGCGGCAAGTCCGGAGACTGGCACGCGGACTAGCCAGTCGCCGCGCCCGCTACCCCACCTGGATGGCGAGCATCGAAATCGAGCCGCCGTCGAACCCCGCGACTGGATAGCTCACGCGCTCGCCGCCGCGGCAGAGGCTGATCACGTAGAGCAGCGGCAGGTAGTGGTCGGGCGTCGGCACCGACATCATCGCGGACTCACCGAGCGTTTCGTAGGCGATGATCGGCGCGTGGTCGTGCGAATCGAGCGACGCACGGACCGTCTGTTCGAATTCGACCGCCCACGGGAACGGCTCGACGGTCTCCTGGCCCCAGGCGTAGGCATGGAGGTTGTGGACGACGTTCCCGCTGGCAAAGATCAGCACGCCCTCGTCTCGCAGCGCCTGCAGCTTCTGGCCGAGCTCGTAGTGAAACTCAGGCGGCTGTGTCCGGTCGATCCCGAGCTGCACCACCGGGATATCCGCGTCCGGGAACATGTGGACGAGGACGGACCACGTCCCATGGTCGAGCCCCCACGAGGTGCTCAGCCCTACCTCGACCGGCGCGAGTATCTCGGCCAGGCGCTCGGCGAGCGCCGGGCTCCCGGGCGCCGGGTACTCCACCGCGAAGAGCTCCTCCGGGAACCCGCCGAAGTCGTGGATCGTCTGCGGCCGCTCCATCGCCGTCACACGCGTGCAGTCGATGTACCAGTGCGCCGAGATCGACACGATCGCCGTCGGGCGCGGCATCGATGCGCCGATCGCCCGCCAGGCTTCGGTGTACCGGTCGGTGCTGATCGCGTGCATCGGGTTCCCGTGTCCGACGAAGACGACGGGCATCGGCGTCGTGGCTGATTCGATTGATCCCACGGGTTCCTCCTCAGGCGGCCCGGCGCGTGATAACGATCGCGGACCGGGCGGCAAGTACACTTGAGCTTACGCCTTGAGCCGGGGGGTTTCTGTGGAGCGAGTCCAGATCGATCAGGCGCTCGAACGCATTACCTCGGGTTCGCGCGTCTATGTCCACGGCGGCGCGGCCACTCCGCACGCGCTCCTGACCGCCCTCGCTGCGCGCGCGCCGTCGCTTTCGGACGTCCAGGTCGTCGCGATGCACACAGAGGGGGATTCGCCCCACACCGCGCCGGGGATGGAGCCGCACTTCCGCCACAACGCGCTCTTCATCGGCAAGAACGTCCGCGACGCCGTCCAGCAGGGGCGCGCCGACTACACCCCCGTCTTCCTCTCCGAGATCCCGTCGCTCTTCGCGCCGGGCGGGCCGCTCCCCCTCGATACCGCGCTCATCCATGTCACGCCGCCCGACCGCAACGGCATGTGCTCGCTCGGCGTCTCGGTCGATTGTGCCCTGCCGGCCGCGCGCCACGCGAAGCTCGTCATCGCCCAGGTGAACCCGCGCATGCCCCGCACCCGCGGCCACCAGCTCCCCGCCAGCGAGATCGATCTCGCCGTAGAGGTCGACGATGCCATCCCCGAGATCGTCGCGCCGCCCCCCGACGAGTGCGCGCTTGCCATCGGCCGCCATGTCGCCGCGCTGATCGATGATGGCGCCACCCTCCAGATGGGCATCGGCGCGATCCCGAACGGCGTCCTCGCGGCTCTCGCCGCCCACCGCGACCTGGGCATCCACACGGAGATGTTCACCGATGGCCTCCTCCCGCTCGTCGAGTCCGG
>JBPPMX010000276.1:0-11455 GCA_051306275.1 Tepidiformaceae bacterium | reverse complement strand
GGAGGCAACGGTGAGACGCCGCCGATGTCGAGCATGGTGGACCGCAAGATCATTGTGAACGGGAACCTGTCACTGGAGGTGCCCGACGTGACGCGGGCATTCAGCGAAGCGGGTCGCGTGGCGAGAAACGCCGGCGGGTTCGTGGAGGAATCGAGGCTAACGGCGCGATCCGGGGCCGACGGGAGCGACAAGCCGTACGGGACGCTCGTGCTCCGTGTCCCGATCGACCAGTACGACGCGGTGGTAGCGGCGTTGCAGGGTATAGAGGGCGCCGAACTGGTAAGCGAAGGGGTGACGTCGCAGGAGGTAACGGAGGAGTACACCGACCTCCAGAGCCGTCTGCGGAACCTCGAACGGAGCGAGGGCCAGTACCTCGATCTGCTGGCGCAGGCGAACACGATCGACGAGATCCTGACGGTGAGCGACCGGGTGGACGGCGTGCGGGCGCAGATTGAACAGATCCAGGGCCGGATCAACCTGCTGGATTCGCTGACGGCCTATGCGACGGTCGACGTGGCCCTGGCGCCGATCGCGCCCGCGCTGCCGAAGGACGAAGGCCGGAGCGGGCCGCTCGGCGCATTCGCCGACGCGTGGGAAGTGTCGTTGGAGGTCGCGAGCCGCGTGGCTGTGGCAGGGGTCTACGTCCTCGTCGCAGCCGCGTGGCTGGCGATACCGGGCGCAGTGGCGCTAGGCGGGTGGGCGCTGGCGCGACGCCACAACGCACGCAACGCGGGCACCGCAGCCTAGTGGCATCTGCACGGGGACACGAAGAGGGGCGGCGTAGAAACGCCGCCCCTCTGTTCCCACTCGCGGGGAGTACGAATGGACTAGATTCGCGCCCGGGAGCGGCTGAGAAGCGCGCCCCCAGCGACTACGGCAGCGGCTGCGACGCCGAGACCGAGCAGCAGGGTCATGGTTGAGCTGGAATCCCCTGCGAGACCGGAACCGGTCGCCGGCGGGCTGACCGTTGCCGGAGCGGCCGCGTCGAGGAGGGGCTTCACGGCGAGGCTGCCGTCGCTGAGGCGGCCGACAGCGACCACGGTGTAGACGGTCCGGGCCGACAGTGCGACACCGTCGACGTTGAGGGCAGTGGTTGAAGTGCCGGCCGCATTGACATCGAGGTTGTAGGTGCCGGCCGGGACCGGGGTGTAGGTGCCGACGCCCTTGAAGGCAACGTTCGAGAAGATCTTCGTGGTCGTGCCATCGACGAGGACGTCAACCGCGGGGGCATCGGGGGAGGCGTGGACGAGACGGACGTGGGCGTTGCCCGCGGCGGGCGTGCCGTTGTTGTCCTCGAGCGGGAGGAGGGCGAGAGAACCATCGCCGACGAGCCCGACGGCGAGGACGGTGTAGTCCTTGCCTGCGCCGATCGTGAGATCAGCTTCGAGCGCAGCGGCGCCTGTGCCGTCCGACGGTGAGACGAAGACCTTCACGTTGTGTGCGCCGGCCGGGAGCGTGACGTAGCCGGTTTCGTTCGGGAAGGCGAGGGCCGTGACCGCTTTGGCGCCATCGACGAAGATATCGACCGGCGGGGTATCAGATGACGCGTGCATGACGCGAACCCGGCCGTTGCCCGTTTGAGCGGACGCTGGCGACGAAAACGAAAGGACAACCACGAGGGCAAGGATGGCGAGGACGCTGGCCGCAGCGATGCGGGGAAATGAGCGAGTGCTGATCATCGTGAAAACGGTGACCTCCGTAGGGTTAACCGCCGTGAGTCCCGGGTTACCCGCGGCGGGTTCGGTGAAGGTACGAGCGGGGATGGAGAAATCGATCACAAGCGGCCAACCGGGCGTATGACAAGTGCGTTCGAACTGTTCAGGGCCGGAGATGCCGCGGCCTTCGATGCTGTAGTGCGGGAGTACACCCCATACGCCTACGGAGTCGCGGTGCAGGTGCTCGGCCAGCCGGCGCTCGCGGAGGAAGCGGTGCAGGAGGCCTTCGTGCGGATCTGGAAGCAGTCCGCGCGGTTCGACCCTGCACGGGGGCCGGAGAAGGCATGGATTCTTGCGATCGTGCGAAACCAGGCGATCGACCTTGTCCGTAAGCGGGACCGGCATCCAGAACGATCGATTGAGGATGCGCTCGGCGTATATGAGATAGAGGACCCGGGAGATGTTGTGCAGACGGTGTTAGCGAATCTGACTGGCGAACGCGTTCGGGCGGCAATCGCCCAGTTGCCAGAGGCGCAGCGCGAGACTGTCGTGTTGGCGTACTACCGCGGGCTGCGCCCGGTGGAGATCGCACGTCAGACGGGCACAGCCGAAGGCACAATACGGAGCCGGTTGCGGTTGGGACTGGTGCGGCTGCGCGAACTGCTTGCGCCGGTGCGCGAGGAGGTGGAGCCATGACGCACGAAGAAGCGCGTGATGCACTCTCTGAATACGCACTCGGGTTGCTGGATCGGGATGAGGCCGACGGAGTGGCGGTGCACCTGCGCGGATGCAGTGACTGCCAGGCGGAGGTGCGCGAGTACCTGATCGCGGCGGACGCGCTCGCAATTGCCGCGGAGCCGGTGGAACTTCCAGCCGGGATGATGGAGCGAATCGCCGCCGGAGTGCGGGCGGCGGTGGCGGAGGATCCGGCAGCTCCCGAGGAGCGGATGATCATGCTGCCATCGCGGATGGTGACGGCGCCGCAGAGCGATCCGTGGCGGCGGTTCGCCCTGGTTGCAGCGGCGGCTTTCGCGGTGATGGCGGTCGGGATGGGGTGGTCGTTGTTCCAGTGGCAGGACGCGCGGGATGAGGCGGACCGACTGGAAGGCCAGCTCGCGTCGCGTGCCATCGAGCTGCCACTGGCAGGCGATGGCGCGACCGGCACGATCTTCGTGCGCTCGGACTTCGCTGGCGGCTGGGCGGTGATCGAGGGGCTCGGAGAAGCGCCGAACGACCACCACTACCAGGTCTGGAGCGAAGGGCCAGATGGGTTCCGGGCGGCGACCGATTTCAAGGGCGATGACGGCGCCGTTGTAGTGGCTTTGCCGCAGCTCCCGGAGGACATGACGCGGATGTTCGTGACCGTCGAGCCAGACGGCGTGACCAGCGGTGCTCCGTCCGGGCCAGAGGTCATGACCTCACCGCGGTAGGTGTCCGCGTTCCCTGTTCGAACGCGCGGGCGTAGCATCGCGAGGGCACAAGGAGGCCGGCCGAGGGCCATTGATGCGGACCGCGAACTACATCTTCGCCGTGATCTCCGTCGTGCTCGGGCTGGCGTTGATCCTGTTTATGTTCACGCAGACGACGCGCTGGAACATCGGGACGGCGATCGGGATCGTACTGGTACTCAACGGTGTCGTGCGGCTATGGTTCGCGCGGGACGACAACTGAGGGTGCGGACAATGTGGAGTCATCCTGCAGCGCTGGGCGAGGAGCCCGTGGACGAAGAGCGGACTGCCTGACCGATGCCAGACCTGCAGAGCATCCTCGTCCCAATCAACGAGAACCCGGCGAGCATGGAGGCGGTGGGGATCGCCTGTAGCCTGGCGAAACGGAAGAAGGGACGGGTGTATGTCGTCCACGTGATCGAGGTTGCGCGGTCACTGCCACTCAATGCGGACCTGGAAGCAGAGGCGCGGAAGGGCGAACAGCTCCTTCGACGCGCCGAAGAGGTGGCGCAGGCCAACGAATACCAGGTGATGGGCGAGCTCCTTCAGGCGCGCGAGGCGGGACAGGCGATCGTCGATGAGGCGCGTGAGCGGGCGGTGCAGGCGATCATCCTCGGGATCGGGTACAAGCGGCTCATTGGGGCTTTCCAGGTGGGCCGGACGACGGACTACGTACTGAAGAATGCATCCGCCCAGGTGTGGGTGGTGCGGCAGGCGGTGACGGAATGAAAGTCATGATCATGGGCTGTGGGCGGCTCGGCTCGCGGCTTGCGGTGACACTCGAAGGGCAGGGTCACGAAGTAACCGTGCTCGACACGAACGCGACGTCTTTCCGGCGTTTGCCGGCGAGCTTCGGCGGGACACGCGCGATCGGCAACGGGATGGACCAGCACTCGCTCGAGCGGGCGGGGATCGAATCGATGGACGCGTTCCTTGCGGTAACGCAGGGAGACAACCGGAACTTCTTCGCGAGCCAGCTGGCGCGGGAGGTCTACCGCGTACCGCGCGTGATCTGCCGGATCTACGACCCGGTTCGCGAAGAGATATTCAGAGACATCGGGCTCGAAACGTTCAGCCCGACGAGCCTGGGGACGAAAGTCATGGTCGAGATGCTCCTCGGCTCGCCTGCGAAGACGGGGGTTTAAGGATGTACATCATTGTGGTCGGCGGGGGGAAGGTGGGGTTCCACCTTGCCCAGGAACTCCTGCAGAGCAACAACGAGGTCCTCGTGATCGAGTGGGACGCGTCGCGCGCGGCGAACATCGCCGAGGAGCTGGGCGATGTCGTGATGCACGGTGATGGGTGTGAGGCGACGATCCTGGACGCGGCTGGTGTTTCGCGGGCGGACATCGTGGCGGCGGTGACCGGCGACGACGAGGACAACCTCGTGGTGTGCGAGATTTCGAAGTACCGGGCAGTGCCGCGCTGTATCGCGCGGATCAACAACCCGAAGAACGAGCTCCTGTTCAAGAAGCGCGGGATCGAAACGACGGTTTCGGCGACGCAGGTGGTGCTGGCGCAGATCGAGCAGGAGCTGCCGACACACGACACGCTGATCTCGTTGCTGCAGCTGCACAGCGGGCTGGAGCTAGTCGAGGTGAAGATCGCGGACATGTCGCCAGCTGTTGGGCGGCCGATCCGTGAGATCCTGTTGCCCCCGGAGTCGCTCATCTCGCTGGTGGTGGACCCGGGTGGTGTGCCGCGCATGCCAACGGGCGAGACGCGGCTCAACGCCGGGGATGCGGTGGTGGTGGTCACGCGCAAGGAGAGCGAGGACGCGCTTCGCGAAGCGCTCATTGGCTCGACGCACGGGCTGGATACGTAGGGCCGGGGGCGTGACGCGTATCGCGTACCTCGGCCCGCCGGGAACGAACGGCGAGGAAGCTGCCATTCGCCGCAACCCTGCGGGCGAGCACCTTCCCTGCGCGTCACACCGCGCCGTTGCGACGGCGGTCGAATCGGGAGAGGCGGACGAGGGGGTGGTGGCGATCGAGAACAGCATCAACGGATCGGTGGCGGAGACGCTGGACATCCTGATCCACGAGACGGAACTCCAGATCCAGGCTGAGATCGTGGTGCCGATCGAGCATGTGCTGGTTGTGAAGCCGGGGACCCGCCCGGATGATGTGCGAGTCGTGTTCTCCCATCCGCAGGCGCTGGGACAGTGCCGCCAGTACCTCGAAACGAACTTCCCGAAGGCGACACGCGAGGCGGCGCTTTCGACGGCTGAGTCGGTCGAGCTTGCGGTGCGGCGCGGGGGAGACGCGGCAGCGATTGCGACGAGGCGGGCGGCGGAGTTGCACGGCGGCGAGATCATCGCGACCGGAATCGCTGATGTGGCGGACAACGTGACGCGGTTCGCGGTGCTGGGGCATGGAACGCCGCCACGGACCGGTCGTGACCGAACGTCGATCGCGTTCACGTTCATCCAGGACAAGCCGGGAGCACTCGTGAGCGCCCTGAAGGAGTTCGCGGACCGAAACATCAACTGTTCGAAGATGGAGAGCCGGCCGACGCGGGAAGTGTTCGGGGAGTACGTGTTCCTGGTCGACTTCTGGGGACATGTGCAGGACGCGGAGGTGCAGGACGCGCTGGCCGCAGTGCGGCCGTTGTGCTCGGTGTTGAAGGTGTTCGGTAGCTACCCGCGCTGGAAGTAGCGACCGGCCCTTGCCAGCACAACGCGATCTCTGCGACGATCGAAGGCATGCAAGACGAGATTTATCGCGCGATTACCGAAGCCATCGAAGCGGGCGAGCCGGTTGTGCTCGCGACGGTCGCGCGGACACGTGGTTCGACGCCGCGGAAGACGGGCGCAAAGATGGTCGTCCGCAAGGACGGGACGTTCTTCGGGACGATAGGCGGCGGATGTGGCGAGGCGGAGGTATGGCAGGACGCGATGGGCGTGCTCGAAGACGGCGTACCGCGAATCACGACGGTGGACCTTACGGAGCCAACGGACGGCGACGATAAGATCTGCGGCGGCGTGATGGACGTATTCGTGGAGAGGATCGGACCGGGAGGGGCGTAAAGGCTCCGAACGTCCGCGTTCGCGGCTGATCCTGTAGGATGAGGGCCGGTCCCCGGGCAGCGGGGGGAAAGAAGGGATTCGAATGTTAGGACCACTCGGCGGGCCCGAGCTGCTGATCATCCTCGCGATCGTCATCCTGATCTTCGGTGTTGGCCGGATCAGTGGGCTGGGCAAGGAGCTTGGCTCTTCGATCAAGGAATTCCGCAAGGCTGTGAAGGACGAAGACAAGGAAAAGGGCGGGACGACGTCCAATGCCCAGGCGCCGCAGGACCCAACCGCGCCGACGACGCCGCCTTCAGGCGAGAACAAGCCGAACGTCTTCTAACGAAGGACGCCAAGAGAACATCGAGAAGCCCCGCCGGGACCGGCGGGGCTTCTTTGTGCCTGGCCGAAACGAGGGCGCTAAACTATGCGCAATGGTTACGACAACGCGGATGTCCCTCAAGGAGTTCCTCGCACTTCCGGACATCGACGAGCGGCGGCTCAAGCTGATCGACGGCGAGGTGTACGAAAAGGCGTCACCACGATGGGGCCACGGGCGGATCGCATATCTCCTTGCCCGCGCACTGGACGCCTACGGCTTCGCGGCGGTGGAGCCGCGCGCAATCATCCCACCCGGGGCCGATCGAGCGTCGAGTTCGCCCCTGCCTGACGTTGCCTTCTATCGTTCTGATCCACCAGACGAGGACGATTGGATGCGAACGCCGCCCGATGTGGCGGTCGACGTGATGTCGCCGGGGCAGAGCCGTGCGGAGCTTCGCGCGAAGGCGGCCATCTATGTGGACTTCGGAATCGAGGCGGTGTGGGTGGTGGATGCGGAAAGGCGGAGCATCGATGTGTACGAGGGCGGAATGCGCCGGACGCTAAGCGGAGATGATGTCCTCACCTGCGCTGGACTACCTGGGTTCTCGCTCGTCGTCCGTGGTCTGTTCGAAGAGATACGGGGCACCCGGCCCTGAGCGGGCCGGGCACAAACTTCCACAAATTGCTGTCTAGCAGCCGCCGGCAACTGCGGGGACGATGCTGACTTCGTCGCCATCCTTGAGCGGGGTGCCGAGTCCGTCGATGAAGCGGACGTCGTCGCCGTTCACGTAGACGTTGACGAAGCGGCGAAGGGCGCCGGTCTCGTCCATCATGCGGTCGCGAATGCCGGGATAGGCGGTCTCGAGAGAACCGATGAGGCCTTCGAGTGTCGACCCGTCACTGCTTACCGTGGGGAGGTCGCCGGTGAGGTTGCGGAGGGGCTGGGGGATACGGACGGTCACTGCCATGAACTGCTCCTGCTCTGATTCGGATTCGAAGGCTAGCCTTCGAGTACGTCACCGGTGACGCTATCGACCCGGACGCCCTTTGACTGCGCCCAGGTGAGGCTTCGGTCGATTTCGTCCTGCTCACCCTCGAGTTCGAGGATGACCCAGCCGGTGCGCTCATCGACATCGGCCATGCGGACGTTGGTGATCACGCTGAACTCGTGGCCAATCTGGTAGATCACGGGTTCGCGGATGAGGTCTTCAGGGAATGTAAACCGGACGCGCTTCACAGCCATCTAAACGAGTGCCTCCGCCTGCCGCAGGTTGAACGCGGTTTCAAAGCTTTCGAATGTTGGGTCGATCTCAAGCGCTGGCTTGAGGTGGTCGACAACGGCATCGGCGGTCTTGAGCCCTGCGCCTGTGATGAAGGCGACGGTTGTCTCCTCCGGGTGGATTGTACCGCGCTCGACGAGCTGCTTGAGGCTGGCGATGGTCACGCCTCCGGCGGTCTCGGCGAAGATGCCTTCGGTTTCGGCGAGGAGCTTGATGCCCTGGATGATCTCGTCATCGCTGACGTTGCCGCAACCGCCGTTCGTGTCGCGGAGCTGGACGAGCGAGTAGTAGCCGTCGGCGGGGTTGCCGATGGCGAGTGACTTGGCGATGGTGTTCGGCTTCTGCGGGCGGAAGTTCATCGAGCCTTCCTCCCAGGCGACGGCCACCGGGGAACAACCGGTGGCCTGGGCGCCGCTCATGCGGGTCTTCGGCTCGTCGATGAGGCCGACCTTCGCGAGTTCGTCGAACCCCTTGCGGATCTTCACGAAGAGGGACCCGCTGGCGATGGGGACGACGCAATGGTCGGGGGCGCGCCAGCCGAGCTGTTCGGCGACTTCGAAGCCGAGGGTCTTCGAGCCTTCGGAGTAGTAGGGGCGGACGTTTACGTTTACGAAGCCCCATTTGTAGGAGCCCGCGAGTTCCGCACAAAGGCGGTTGACGGCGTCATAGTTGCCACGGACTTTAACGAGTGTGGGGCCATAGATGCTCGAACCGATGACCTTCGCAGGTTCGAGGTCGTGGGGGATGAAGACGACGGCCTCCATGCCACCGGCGGCGGCGTGGGCGCTGACACTGTTCGCGAGGTTGCCGGTGCTGGCGCAGGCGAGCTTTTCGTAGCCGAGTTCGCGGGCGCGGCTGGCGGCGACGGCGACAACGCGGTCCTTGAAGGACCAGGTGGGGTTCACCGTGTCGTTCTTCAGGTAGAGGTTCGGGAGCCCGAGGAGCTTCCCGAGGTTCTTCGCGTGAACGAGCGGGGTATTGCCAGCGCCGATATCGATGGCGGCATCGGCATCGCAGGGGAGGAAATCGCGATAGCGCCAGAGGCTGTTGGGGCCTGAGGCGATGCGCTCGCGGGTGACGTTGCGGCGGATGGCGTCGTAGTCGTAGGTGACTTCGACGGGGCCGAAACAGAACTCACAGACATGGGTCGCGGTGAGTGGGTACTCACGATGACATTCGCGGCAGCGAAGGTTGGTTGCGTAGGACATGCTCAAACTCCGAGTGGGGCAGACAGGTGCCCGGCGTGCGGACGGCGATCCGCGGAGGAAGGGTCAGTTCGGAGGGCCCCTTCGCGAGGGGCTAGAGCATCGCCATTCGGCCCAGCGACATTGCCATTGGAGCAACTCCTCTACCGCGTGGGCCGTGAGTATGTTGAGCGTGCGTCGCTCTCATCTCCCCCCGTATGGGGGCCGGACTTGGCACCTTATCTCACGGAGTGAGACAGGTTGCCGGGCTTCACAGGGCCGGGTCCCTCCGCCCATCTTGATAAGAACGGCCACAGGTGCGGTTGATGGCGATTATGGTAGGGACGGGCAGGTTAACCGGTCAAGAGTAGGTCACAGGTCACAGGGAGGGCCGTGAAGCGAGTGGACCGCGTGGAGCAAGCTCGACGCGAGGTGCGGGTCAGGGCTGGCGGGTGCGGGTGAGGACGAGGAGGGCGTGGCCCTGTTCGTGGATTTCGTAGGAGCGGACCATGGAGCTGAGGAGGTCGAGCTGCATGAGGTAGCCGCGCGGGCCATAGCGGGATTCGAAGTAGGGGCGGCGCTGGACAAGCTGGGATTCGGCCTGGCGCCACTGGTGGGTGGCGTCGACGGTCATGGGCTTGTGGGCGGCGAGGTAGAAGCCGTACTCCTCCCACTCCTGGATGACGGATTCGAGGCCGCCACGGTTATCTGTCGGGACTTCGGAGCAGATGCAGATGGTGGAGGTTGGGGCGGCGACGCGGCTCATCTCGCTCGGGGCGATGTAGGAATCGAGCGACCAGACGCTGGCGAAGGAGCCGTCGCGGAAGGGTAGGCGGTGGGTTGAAGCGAGCAGCCATTCGACGGCCGGCCCGTTCGACATCTTGAGGCCGGCCTGGAGGAACTCGGGGTTGATGTCGTTGGCCACGGGGTGAACGTTGTAGTGCTCGGCGAGGTAGCGGGCGGCACCGCCTACGAAGGCTCCGCAGTCGAGGATGCGGTCGCCGGGTTTGAGGTTGGCGCGGGATGCGAGCCAGCGCGTGGCTTCGATGCCGCCGACGTGGTTATGTTCGCCGAGGAAGTCGATCCACCACGCGGGGAACTCTTCGACGAGCTGGTCGAAGGCAGATGTCATTAGGCGAGCCTACGCCACGGGGGTCGCGTGGAGAAACAGCGAGTGGGTGCCGGGTTATCCGGCGAAGCGGATGAGGATCACCGCTGAGTAGAGCGTTGCGAAGAGGGCGAGGGTATGAATCGTGAACGCCATGGACATGCGCTCCTGTCCGGCCCAGAACGCCGGCGGAATCTCCTGGTCCGACATTCGACAGGAAAGGACAGCAAGCACAGGTACCAGGCGAAGCGAATCAGCATTAGGGCGGCGCTAGGTGTACCGATAAGAGCGGTGGTGTTGATGACGAATGCCATGGCGTGCCTCCTGGAGCTATTCCAGCAGGACGCGGGCAGGACTACGCCGGGCTGAGGGCGGGTGGCAGGAGCGGCAGCTCGGAGGATGGCAGCGCTCCGTCGAAGGGCGGAGTGGGCGCCGGTTCGTGGCCAAACACGGCCAGGAACGACTCGACGAAGACAGGCCGGACATGCTCGACGGTGACATCGCTGGCAGCCTCGCGGGCCAGGCTGGTCATGACGACGCGATCGAGACCGCAGGGGTTGATGAGGTCGAAATGGGTCATGTCCGGCGCGACGTTGAGGGCGATTCCGTGAATGGTTACCCAGTGGCGGGCGTTGACGCCGACAGACGCGACCTTCCGGTCTTCGATCCAGACGCCGCGTGCTCCGGGACGGCGGGCGCCTTCGACTCCAAAGCGGGCGATGGTGCGAATCATCGTTTCTTCGAGGCGGGTGACGTGATCGACGACGCCGATGCCTAGGGCCTTCAGGTCGAGGATGGCGTAGGCGACGAGCTGGCCGGGGCCGTGGTAGGTGATGTCGCCTCCACGCTCGGTGGGAATGATCGATATACCGAGGCGGTCGAGGACTGCCGGCGCGACGCGAAGGTCTGCATCGGCACGGGCGCGTCCCAGGGTGAGGACGGGCTCGTGCTGTGTGAGGAGGAGGGTGTCCGGGATCGCGGCGTCACGGCGCTCCGCCTGAAGGCGACGCTGGAGGTCGAGCGTGGCGACGTACGGGGAGTGTCCGAGGTGGAGGATATGCAGCGGCGGGGCCATGCTTCTATCGTGGAGGATAGGGGGCCGAGGCCGCTACCGGGGGCCTTGCGACCTAGGCCTTGCCGCGTGCGACGGCGAGGGCGAGCCGGCGCTTCTGGCGATTGGCCTTGCCCTTGTGAATCGCGCCCTTCTTGGCGGCGCGATCGAGCGCGGAGTATGCGGCGCTGAGGGCTTCTGCAGTGAGGTCCGTATCGGAGCCGAGAGCGGCTTCGCGGACGCGGCGGGCCGCGGTTCGCGCGATAGTTCGGGTAGAGCGGTTGCGGTCACGGCGCTTGAGGGACTGGTGCCAGCGCTTGATCGCGGACTTGTTGTTGGCCATACGTGTGTGGAGTCCGAGCTTTCAAGAATGCAGAAGAAGATGGTACGGCGCGCGG
>JBPPMX010000275.1:0-13362 GCA_051306275.1 Tepidiformaceae bacterium | reverse complement strand
CCCGCCCGGATCGCGTCCAGGATGTCATGATTCACGTAGGCGATCGCGTCCGCCGTCTTCACTACCTGCCCCTCGAGCGTCGATGGCACCCCCCAGCCCTCCGCGAAGATATCCTCCCGCGTCTTGCTTGACTTCTCGATCGCCTCGAGCGTCTCGAACATAAGGTTCAGGCCCTGGCCGCTGTTCTCCAGCCGGTCGAGCACTCGCACCGACTGGTAGTTGTGCCGGAATCCCTCGGGCAAGCACTCCGCCAGCGCCTCCTCACCCGCGTGCCCGAACGGCCCATGTCCGATGTCATGCCCGAGCGCAGCCGCCTCCGCCAGGTCCTCGTTCAGGTTCAGGGCACGCGTTATCGTCCGGGCGACCTGTGCGACCTCGAGTGTGTGTGTCAGCCGGGTGACGTAGTGATCCTGCTGCGGCGCGATGAAGACCTGGGTCTTGTGCTTGAGCCGTCGGAACGCCTTGGTGTGCAGGATTCGGTCCCGGTCACGCTGGTACTCCCCGCGTACAGGTGACGGGTCCTCCGGTCGTTCGCGTCCCTGGCTGGTTGCCTCGCGCGCAGCAAAAGGACTCAGCCGTGCCTCCCCAGCCTCAAGCCGCCTCCGGACATCCTGAAGTTCCATAGTCGGGATTGTAGAATCCCGCGCCGTCCGGGTCGCGCTCTACGCCGACAGCCGGCGGGCTGCTTCCTGTTCCTGCAACATCGCCACGAATTCCTTCGCAAGGTCTGGGTCGAACTGCGTGCCCGCCCCGAGCAGCATCTGCTCGTACGCGGCCGCCTCTGACAGCCCCTTGCGGTACGGCCGGTCCGTCGTCATCGCACTGAACGCGTCCGCGAGCGTGAACAGCCGTGTCGTGAACGAAATCGCCTCGCCGACTACGCCCCCCGGATACCCGTTCCCGTCGAACCGCTCGTGATGGTGCCGCACGAGGTCAACGACCGTGTCGTAGTCCATCGCCGCAGCGGTAATCGCGGCTCCCATCACCGGGTGCAGGTCCATCATTCGCCGCTCGTCCGCCGTCAGTGGCCCCGGCTTCTGCAGAATCTCGTCCGGCACGACGATCTTTCCGAGGTCGTGAATCGGCCCACCGAGCGCAATTGCGTTCACCTGATCGTCATCGAGCCCTAGCCGCGCCGCCATGTCGAGTGCCATCCGCGTTGCGTGGTCGCTGTGGAAACGCGTGTACGAATCGCGCCGGTCGATGGCTTTTACCAGCCCCCGCAGCGCCTGCAGGCTCGCCACGTTCGCCGCCGTCCGGTCTTCGACCGTCAGGTCGCGTTGCATCATCTGGTGCGCGAGCAGGCCCGGCGCCATCGACTTGTCGAGGTACATCGCGTCTTCAGCCGCCCCGATCAGGTCGCGCGGACTCTGCCCTTCCCGTAGCTCTGAAAACCCGGCGCTAATCCGAAGCGGTACCGCATTCCGCTCGTTGTTCCGAACCTCGATGCTACCCAACCGGGCGCGAAACGCGTCCATGAGGAGCGATGCGGCCCGCGGCCCCATTCCGGGGAATGCCGCAACGAATTCATCGCCACCGAAGCGCGCGAACACGTTGGGATCGGTCAGGGTCTCGCTCAGCGCGGTCGAGACCTGCCGGAGGACGTCGTCCCCCTCCTCGTGGCCCACGAAGTCGTTCAGCAGCTTGAAGTTGTCGATATCGAGGAACGCGACTGTCAGCGGTTCTCTCGTCGCGCGCGAATCCGACACCGCCGCGACGAGGTACTCATCGAAGAACCGCCGGTTCTTCGCGCCCGTAAGCGCATCGGTGTACGCGAGCGTCCGATAGGCGGCCGCTTGCTCTGCCTCCCGGCGTTGCTTCCGGTTGTCCATCGCCTTGTTCAGGACATGCCACAGCACCTGAGGGTCGAACGGCTTTCCGAGAAAGTCGTCCGCTCCAGCCTTCATCGACTGGACCGCCGTTTCTACATCCACAAAGCCCGTCATCGCGACGATCCCAGCGTCCGGGGCCATCTCGCGTATTTGTGCGATCACCTCCATCCCTGAGAGGTCCGGCAGGCTGATGTCCGATGCCACGGCGTCGAACTCCTCCGCCTTCGCCGTTTCGATGGCCGGCAGACCGCGGTTCACGAGCGTGACCTCCGCCTGCCCGCTCAACGTCAACTCGATCAGCCGCCCCAGAGTCGGGTCGTCTTCAACAACGAGCACACGTATCGGTCCTGGCGTACCGGGGACGTTTGGATCTGTCATCAAGGAGAGTATCGGCACGGTTGCATCGGCTCGTGAGGCGCGTAGCGTCCTCTGTGCAAGAAAGATCCAAGGTCAGCCCGCCTGTTAACCCTTCACCCAGATCTGTTGCGCGACCTGCAGCCCTAGCACGATCGACTTCCCGCCCATGCTCACCGTCACGGTCCCCCGGTACGGTGCGAGCGACTCAAGCTTCACCTGCCGCCCGGGCCGGATGTCCTCTTCGTCGAAGAACTGCAGCAGCCGCTCGTCCTCCTCGAACACTCGCTCGACCTCAACGGTCTGCCCCTCCGTGATATCCGCCAGCGTCACCGTCGAAAGCTTCTCGTCATCGCTCATCCCCGGGATTGGGTACCCGAAGGGACTCCTGCTCGGCCGCCCCAGCATCTCGTACAGGTTCGGCTCCGTGATATCCGAGATCCCGTGCTCGAGAAGGTGCGCTTCCTCGTACGCCCGCCACCAGTCCACCTTCAGCACTTCGGTTAGCAGGCACTCCGCCAGCCGATGCCGCCGCACCATCTGCTCCGCCCTCCGGAATCCCTCCGGCGTCAGCCGGATCACTTTCTTGGAATCGAGCGTGACCAGCCCGTCCCGGATCAGCCGCTTGAGCATCCCGGCGACCGACGGCGGGGTTACACCGAGTCGGTCCGCTAGCCGGACCGCGATCGCGTCCTCGCCTTCGTCATGGGCAATGCGGTAAATCGAGGTCAGGTAGTCGTCACTCGCGACGTTTGAGACCTGCTTTGGCACGCCGTGATAGTGCCATGCCGCGCCCGTCCTCACAATCAGCCGCCCAGCGACGGCGAGAACGGGGGCGACACCAGTCGCCCCCGTTTGCTCGCGTACGCATCGCTCAGGCTCATTCGCCTGCAAGCGCATCGCGAAGCCGCCCGAGCAGGCTCCCCCGGCGTACCGGATCGGCGTTGTGCGGCTTCGATTCCGGGCTATCCGACTCTCGCCGGCGCTTTGGGGCGTCAGGCTCCTTCAACCGTTTCGGCTTTCCCGTGATGAGCTGTGCCATCTCCGGGTCCGACAGGATCAAGTTCAACATCGCAGGTGCACACCTCTCAGCAGGTTCGCATCCAGTACCGGTCGGTATTCTGGAAAGTTTTCGTACCTATTCCAGAAAGACCATGCAGCTGCCTTGTCTGTAATAGGAGAACGTATTCGGTCGATACTGATGTCGCTGGAGATACAAAAACGCCGTACCGCTCAGCGGTACGGCGTTAAAACGCCCTGCACGCAGCGGTTATTACATCCCCAGGTCGGTGGTCGCCTTGCGAAGATTCATCGTTGATCCTTGCGGCAGTGATGCCTTCTGTAGTCACCGAAGTGTAACAGCGCATCGTGCCCCGTCAACACCGAAAGCCGCACTTTTGGCTAGTCCTTCAGGCGGAGACGCCCCGCGCTCGCTACCATGAGGGTCATGCGCTCTGCCGCCCTCGCTCTCCTGCTGCTCATGGGCCTCGCTGTCATCCCGGCCGCGTACTCGGCGCACGCCGCTGGCGAGCAGCCTCCCGGGATCGCCGCGCAACTGCGCTATATCGGCCGCGACTCCTGGACCGGCCGCCCCGAACCGATTGCAGAGCGCGCGATCTTCGAGATCGAAGCATCCTTTGAGAACTACAACGAGGAGACCCGCGAACCCGTCCCGCCGCCTCCGGTCACCGGCCTCGATGTCGTCTCCATCGCCGCCCCCGGCATCGGACTCACGGCCCCGGTCGCCCGCTACGGACTCGACCGGGCCGGCCGCCTCGATGTCCCACAGGATGCCGCGAACGTCGGCTGGCAGCCGGCCTACAGCTCTCTTCCGGGCGCTGGCGGCACCACGTTCCTCGCCGCGCACTACGTCTTCGGCAGCTCCGCCGGCGTTTTCTTCCGCCTCTCCGCACTCGCCCCCGGAGAACTCGTCGCCGTCACGCTCTCCGACGGCTCGGTTCACACCTACCGAGTCACTTCGAACATCGACTACGCCCTCGAAGCCATTGACATGGGCGCCATCCTCCAGGGTCGCGAGGGCGTCGAAAGCATTACGCTCATGACCTGCAGTGGCCCCGGTGACGCCACCGGATTCCCGCTTCGCACCGTGGTCCTCGCCGAACGCGTCTCCTAGTAGGGCCCGCGGCTCTCCCCATCGAGCGGTTCCTCGCCCCGGAACTGCCGCAGCATCCGTCCCGCGCCCGCCGTCATCGCCACGACATCCGACGTCAGCGTCACCAGCCCCATCCCCTGCTCGATGCATCTCCGCGAAAACGCCGGCCCACCGGTGTGGATCCCGGCCACGATCCCGTGCCGCTTGCACGTCTCCACGATCGTCGCGACCGCCTCGACATGTGCAGGCTCCTCGCTGTCCGTCTTCGGCGGCAGCCCCAGCGCATAACTGAGATCAGCCGGTCCGATGTACACGCCCGTAAGCCCCGGAGTCGAGCAGATCTCATCGAGGTTCGCTAGCCCGTCCGCCGTCTCGATCATCGCGAAGACCGTTATCTCCTGGTTCGCATTGGCGGCGTAGTCCGCCCCGCCGTACTGCGACGCCCGGATCGGCCCGTAGCTCCGCATCCCGTCCGGAGGATACCTGCAGGCCCGGACCGCCCGCTCGGCCTCCTCCCGGTTGTTCACGAGCGGCACGATCACGCCATAAGCGCCCGCATCCAGCGCCTTCATCATGATCGCGGGGTCGTTCCACGGCACACGCACCAGCGGCACCGCCTCGGTCTGCGATATCCCCTGGAGCATCGACAGCAGGTGGTCGTAGTCGATCAGCCCGTGCTGCATGTCGATGCAAATGGCGTCGAACCCCTGCCGCGCCATCATCTCCGCCGAGAACGAATTCCCAAGCGCGAGCCAACCCACCACCACGTGTCCGCCATCGGCCCAGATCTTCAGCAGTCGGTTCTCACGCATGGTTGCTCTCCCTCGGTCAGCAGGCTGACGCGCATGATACCCGGCCTGTACCCCCACGCTGTTAGCTCGTTCGATGCGCCTGTACCCTCTTTCCATGCCCCTTCCTCGACGCATCGCGGTCCTCGGCTCAACTGGCTCCGTCGGGCGCCAGTCGCTTGACGTCATTCGCGCCCTCCCCGGCGAATTTCACGTCGTCGCACTGTGCGGTGGCGCGAACACGACCGAACTCGCCCGTCAGGTCGCGGAATTTCGTCCGCGCTACGTCGATTGCGCGGCTCGCGCCCCGCTCCTCGACTCCGCCGTTGCCGCCGTCGGCGCCATCTACCTGCCGATGGACGAGATCGTCGTCGCCCCCGATGTCGACGTTCCACTCATCGCGACTGCCGGCGCTGCTGGCCTCCTCCCGACGCTCCGTGCCCTCGAAGCTGGCCGCCCCGTCGCCATCGCGAACAAGGAGGTGCTCGTCATGGCGGGCCACCTCGTCCGTCGCGCCATGGAAAGCAGCGGCGGAAGTCTCCGCCCCGTCGATAGCGAGCACTCCGCCATCTGGCAGTGCCTCTGGGGCGAAGAAGGCCACCGCGTCCGCCGCATTCTTCTCACAGCGAGCGGAGGCGCCTTTCGCGACTTCGACCAGCGCCGTCTCGACGCCGTAACCCCTGAACAGGCGCTTAACCACCCCACGTGGAACATGGGACGCAAGATCACCGTCGATAGCGCCTCCCTTATGAATAAGGGGATGGAGACCATCGAGGCCATGTGGCTCTTTGGCGTCTCGATGGACCAGGTGGAAGTCGTCCTGCACCGAGAATCCGTCGTCCATTCCCTCGTCGAGTTCAGCGATGGGTCTGTCAAAGCCCAGCTCGGTGTCCCCGACATGCGCCTCCCAATCCAGTGCGCCCTCGCCTACCCCGACCGCATGCCCGAGCCCCCGGCTCCTGCGCTCGACCTCGCGGCCTACGGATCGCTTACCTTTGCCCGCCCGAACCTCGACCTTTTCCCGTGCCTCTCGCTCGCCATGGCCGCCGGTCGTGAAGGCGGCACCCTGCCTGCCGTGATGGCGGCCGCCGACGAGGTCGCCGTCGAACGATTCCTTGCAGGCGAGATACGCTTTACCTCTATCCCGGCCGTAATAGAAGCTACGATGGGACGACACATGACAATCGCCGACCCCGACCTCGAGACTGTCCTCGCGGCTGACGCCGAAGCGCGCCGGATCGCCGCATCCGTCCCCGCCGGTGTGTCTGCGTGATTCTGCTCGACATCCTCATCCCCGCCCTCCTCTTTCTCGCGCTCCTCGTGCCGCTTGTCGTCGTCCATGAATTCGGCCACTTCATCGCCGCCAAGGCGTTCGGCATTAAGGTCCTCGAATTCGGCGTCGGCTTCCCACCCCGCGTGAAGTGGCTCACCTGGCGCAAGGGTGAGACCGAATACACCATCAACTGGCTCCCCATCGGTGGCTTTGTCCGCCTTCTCGGCGAAGAAGACCCGACCGATCCCCGTTCGCTCGCAGCAGCTGCCCGCTGGAAGCGCCTGACCGTGATGTTCGCTGGCGTCTTCATGAACTTCGTCCTCGCCGTCGTCCTGTTCAGCGTCGGCTTCATGGTCCCGCGCGACCGCGACCTCTCCCTCGCGATGGTCAGCGAAGTGGTCCCCGGCTCACCCGCTGCCGAAGCGCCGATCACCGGCGAGATGCGCGACGGTTCCCAGCCGCTCCAGGGCCTGCAGCCTGGCGACATCGTCACCGAAGTCGAAGGCCGCGAGATCAAGAACGTCAACGAGCTCATCTACACCAACCGCCTGAACCTCGGCGAAACTCAGGACTGGACCATCGTCCGCCAGGGCTCGACCCTCCAGGCCGATGTCTACGCCCGCTGGCATCCCCCCGCCGACCAGGGTCCGACCGGGATCCGCATCGGCGCCCCGACCAACTGCGTTGAGTTCGACGACGGCGGCGAATGCACACAGGCCGAACTCGTCTATCCGTTCACCGAGTCCGTCTGGTACTACCCTTGGGAGGCCTTCCCGAAGGGCGTCGGCGCGCTGAAGGACACCGTCGTCCTCTCGGTGAACGAAATCCGCGTGCGCGTTGGCGGCGGTGGTGGCGGCGCGACCGAAGGACAGCCAGCCTTCACCGGCCCCGTCGGCATCGCGGACACAACGAACACGCTCGTCGAAGAGCAGGGCTGGCGCTCGCTCATCGAGTTCGCCGCGCTCCTCAGCCTCAACCTCGGCATCGTCAACGCCCTCCCGCTCCCGATGCTAGATGGTGGACGGATGTTCTTCGTCTTCATCGAGATCCTTCGCGGTGGCCGGCGCATCGCGCCGGAGAAGGAGGCGCTCGTCCACCTCACCGGATTCGCACTCCTCATAACGGGAGTCATCATCGTCAGCTACTTCGATATCGCCCGTCTCGTATCCTAGGCGTCACGATGTGGTTCGATGTCGTCTTCGTCTCCCTCTTTCTCGCGGGATGGGTTGTGTTCGCCCTCGTCCCCTGGCTCGTCGTCTCAATTCGCACGAAAGGCGAAGCCGGCCTCCTCAACCTCGGCCTCTGCCTTCTCGCAGGTATGGTCGCCGCGCTATTGCTACCGCTCCTCGGCCTGGATGACTTCACCGGCCTCTGGCTGAGCTTCGCCGCAGCCTTCCTGGCCTCAGCCGTCCTCCTCGCTGCCCGCCGCTTTAGCCTGCATGCCCCAGCCCCGGTCTCGGACCGCCATGCACCACTGGCGCCGCCGGAGTGAAACCGCTCGCGCTCTCGACAATGTTCGCCCAGCAATCCCGCTTCGATGACGGCGCAGCCTTCGCACGCTTCGCCGCTGAATCCGGATACGACGCTATCGAGGTCAGCCACTCCACCTCAGCCGTGAAGTGGCAGCAGATCCTCGCCTCGGGCATCCTCCCCATCACCTCTGTCCACCAGCCCGCGCCGTGGGTGAAGCACCACGATGGCCGCGGCAACTCCCACTGCAACCTCGCCTCGCTCGACCCGGCTGAACGCGAATCCGCCGTCGCCTACGCGAAGACCAGCATTGGCTGGGCCGCTGAACTCGGCGCGGATCGCATCGTCGTCCACCTCGGCGCAGTCACCGACCTCCCGGACATGCTTCCCGACGAGTTCCGCATGCGCCGCATGTTCGACGGCGGCGAAGCCTCCCTCCCCGAGTTTGCCGAGCGCCGCGCCGCTGCGATCGAGGCCCGCGCCGCGCAAGCCGAACCCTACGTCGCAGCCGCGCGCCGCTCCCTGCTCGAATTGGTCGAGTCCGCCCGGCCCCACCAGATCACTATCGGGATCGAGAACCGCTACCACTTCCACGAGATCCCGCACCCCGTCGAGTACGACGTCATCCTTGATGGCTTCGACCTCTCCGAGGCCGGCTACTGGCACGATGTCGGGCATGCCGAGGTCCTCCATCGCCTTGGATTCATCGACCGCCACGCCTGGCTTGATGCGCTCTCGAATCGCTGCGTCGGCGCTCACCTCCACGACGTCATCGGCCTCGGCGATCACCGCTCACCCGGCGACGGCGACGTCGATTGGGCCTACGTGGTCGCGGGGCTCAAGCACCTCCCGTCCTACACCCTCGAGATCAACCAGCACCAGACCGACGACCGCGCCGCCGCTGCCCCCGCCTTCCTCGCCTCCATCGGCCTCCGCTGACGGCCGACGACACACACCCCTTCCCGCTCGCCATCCCATGGGTCACGATGCGATAGGCCCGCCGCTGCCGCCGGGTTGGATGCTCCCCACGGAGCGCAGGAGCACCCCGATATGTCTGGACTCTTCCTCGCAAAGAACGTCACCCGCACCGACGCCCCCCGAATCGTCACCGAGGCAATCGTCGGTGTTTCCGATGGCCGCCTCTCCCGCCTCAACCTGATCCGCAACACCCGCCTCGAACGTGCGCGCGTCGAAGAGACAGAGGTCATTGCCCAGGGCGAGGGCCGCTGGCTTGGCTACGAACTCGCGGACCTCGAAGACGGCTACTACGCCGCCCAGTCCACCAACAACGAGCGCACAACCTACTTCGAAGTCCTCAACGGCGAAGTCGGTTGGTTTGGCCACGATGAAAAAGCCACGATCCGCCGCATGAAGCGCGGCGCCTGACGCCCTAGACCGAGAGCGCTTCCTGTAGCCGCTTCGCATCCAGCTCCGATGGCTTCCCGCTCAGCGTGATCGACCCGCGCTCCAGGACATAACACATGTCCGCATTCGCAAGCGCGAACCCGAGGAACTGCTCCACCAGCAGGATCGTCATCTTCCCCCGTAGCGATCCGATGACTCCCTCGATCTCCTCAACGATGTTTGGCTGGATCCCCTCTGTCGGCTCGTCGAGGAGCAGGAGCTTCGGCCGCCCCATCAGCGCCCGCCCGATTGCCAGCTGCTGCTGCTGTCCGCCCGAAAGCACCCCGGCGGTCCGCTTCGCCATCGCCTTCAGCACCGGGAACATCCCGTACACCTCATCGAGTTGGCCATCGTCCCTGCCGCTCAGCGGCTCCATCCCCATCAGCAGGTTCTCGAGCACCGACAGGTACGGGAAGATGCCTCGTCCCTGCGGTACGTACCCAACCCCCGCCCGTGCCCGCCGGTACGAGGCCGCATGCGTCACGTCCATCCCCTGGTACCCGATCTTCCCCCCTGCCACCGGCATCACGCCCATGATCGCCTTCATCACCGTTGTCTTCCCTGCCCCATTCCTCCCCATCACGCACACGACCTCGCCAGCTCGCGCCTCAAGCGAAAACCCGCGCACGACGACGCTCCTGCCGTATCCAACAGAGAGGTTCTCCGCCTGGAGGAGCACGCCGGGCTCCATCGCCATCGGTTGCATCCGGTTGCTCAACATCGCCAGCAGTGGATTCACGATGTCACCTCCGCTACGACCCTCTGCCGGCCCGTGTAGACCTCCTGTACCTCCGGGTCGGACTGGATCACATCGACCGTCCCTTCCCGCAGCACTTTCCCCATGTGAAGCACGGTCACCGTCCGCGAAAACTGCCGCACGAAATCCATATCGTGCTCCGTTACCAGCAGCGTGTGCGACCCTTCGAGGTCGTGCAGAAGCTCGCCCGTGCGTTCGCGCTCCCGCCCCGTCATTCCCGCCACTGGCTCGTCGAGTAGCAGCAGCTTCGGGTTCTGCACCAGCAGCATCGCAATCTCCAGCCACTGGCGTTCCCCATGCGAAAGGGCCGATGCCGCCACGTCCTTCCGGCTCTCGAGCCCGACCCGTTCCAGCGCCTGCATCAGCCGCTCCTTCTCGCTCTTCCGGACCGGCAGGAAGAACTTGAAGAGTGAGTCCCGAAACCCCGAAGCAACCTCGACGTTCTCGTAGCACGTCAGGCTGCCGAACACCGAAGGTGTCTGAAACTTCCGCCCGATGCCGTGCTTCACGATTTCGTCCTCCCTCATCCGCGTCAGGTCGACCGAATGGTCCGAGGCGCTCACACCCACGGCCATCGCCTCCGTGGCGGCATCCGCCGTCTCTTCGGCGTTGATAGCGGAGACATCGAACAGCACCTGGCCCGAGGCGGCTCGCACCTTCCCGGACACGACATCCATCAGCGTCGTCTTCCCCGCGCCGTTCGGCCCGATCAAGAACCGCAACTCGCCCGCGGCAAGTTCAAGATCCAGGTGGTCCAGCACGACGAACCCGTCGAACGACACCACCAGCTCGTCGATGTACAGCAGGCTATTCGGCACCGGTCACACTCCTCGCTTCGACATCGAGCGGAGTCGTCGATCCGGACCCCGCACCCCCGCGGCGCGCCCCGACCCGTGCGCCTATCTCTGCGCTGATCTTCCGCGCCATCCCAACGATGCCCGTCGGGAACAGCAACACCGCGCCGATGAACAACGCTCCGTAGAAGTACTGCCAGGTCTCGGGGAATTCCTCGCTCAGCCGCGTCCGCGCCCAGCTCACGACCACCGCCCCGATGACCGCGCCGCTCAGCGTCGCTCGCCCGCCGACCGCTACCAGCAGCACGTACTCGATCGAAGGCACAATCCCGAGGCTCGTCGGCGTGATCGCACCGACCTGCGGGACGAACAGTGCCCCCGCAAGGCCTGCCATCGCCGCCGAAACGCCGTAGACCACCGACTTCACCAGCGCGACGTTGTACCCCGCGAATCGCACCCGGTCCTCGTCATCCCGGATCGCGATCATCAGCCGCCCAAACCGGGAGCGTGTCATCCAGCTCGCGAATGCGAACGTCACGCCGAGTGCCGCTACCGTCACGAAGTACAGGAAGTTCTGCGTCTCATCGGCCGAGATCGAATGCCCGAAGATAGTCGAGAAGTTCGTGATGCCGCTTGTCCCGCCGGTGCGCCCTTGCTCCCCCACGAAGAGGATGCCCATGACCACCGCCAGCGCCTGCGTGACGATCGCGAAGTACGCACCCTTCACCCTGCTTCTGAAGACGAGCATGCCCAGCAGGAACGCGAGAATCCCCGGCCCGATCAGCGCCATCGGGAGCGCGAACCAGGCGAACTCGAACGGTACCCAGAACCACGGCAGCGTCTCGCGTCCACTCCAGTTCATGAAGTCCGGGATCGACTCCCCCGAGGCGATCAGCTTGAGGTACATCGCCATCGCGTATCCGCCGAGCCCGAACCACACCGCCTGCCCCAGGCTCAGCATCCCCGTGTAGCCCCAGATCAGGTCGATCCCGATAGCGATGATCGCGTAGCACAGGTACTTCGACAGCAGGTTCAGCCGGAAGTCCGACATCATGTTCGGTGCGATCACCACCAGCAGCAGGACCGCCACCACGATTGGCGCCGCCTCCCGCAGCATGGCCATTCGGCGGCCGTGCGGATCCATCCCCGTCACACTCGCGACGATGCTCATGGCGGCCGCCTAGCGTGCCGCCCGGCGGGCAATCATCCCCGACGGACGCCACTGCAGGAACGCTATCACCAGCCCGAACACGATTACCTTCGCCCACGATGCGGTCGTCTGGTACTCAAGGATCGCGTTCAACCACCCAATTGACAGCGCAGCCAACACCGTCCCGACGATTTGCCCCACTCCGCCAAGGATGACCACAAGGAAGGCGTCCACGATGTAGTAGGTGCCAAGCGATGGCCCGATCGGGCCAATCAGGGCCAGCGCGCATCCGGCCACGCCGGCCAACCCCGACGCCAGCCCGAACGTCAGCATGTCGACGCGTGGCGTCACAACTCCCATCGCGCCCGCTACCTCCCGGTTCTGCATCACCGCGCGTGTCCGCCGTCCGGCGCTTGTCTTCGTCAGATAGAGCCACACCCCCACCATGCACACCGCCACCAGCGCCAGGATGAACAGTCGCACATACGGCATCGAGAAGGTCCCGGTGACCTCGATCCCACCCTGGAGCCAGCTCGGGCTTGTCACTTGCACGTTCGGAGCGCCGAACGTGCTCCGCGCCGCCTGTTGTAGCACCAGGCTGACGCCCCACGTCGCCAGCAGCGTGTCTAGTGGTCTGCCGTAGAGCCTGCGGATGAGCAGTCGCTCCGTCGCCATCCCCAGCCCCGCCCCAACCACGAACGCCATCGGGATTGCGAAGATGAAGTAGTACTCGATCCCCCCAGTCCCCATAAGGTCCTTGAACCAGTTCTGTGAAACGTACGCGCAGTACGCGCCTGCCATCACGAATTCGCCGTGCGCCATGTTGATCACGTTCATCAGCCCGAACGAAAACGCCAGGCCGAGTGCCACAAGGAGCAGGATCGACCCGAGGCTCAGCCCGTTGAACAGCTGTGAAAGGTAGATATCCATACCGCGCGTCCCCTCAGTACAGAAAACCGTGGTGGCGGGCAGGCGCCCGCCACCAGCACGTTCTTCAGGCGAAGCCCCTAGGACTTCTTCTCCTTGGCGAACTCCTCGCCCCACTCGTAGGTCTCGAGGTACGGGTCCGGCTCGACCGGGCCGTCCGTTTCCCAGATCGTGTCGATCAGGGCGTCTGCGCGAATCTTGCCGATGCGCACGGTCTTCGAGATGTGGTGGTTGTCCTTGTGGACCGTCACCTTGCCTTCGGGCGCATCGAACGTCAGACCCGACATCGCTTCCTTCACAGCCTCGACTTCGACGGTACCGGCCTTGTTCGCCGCCATCGCCCACAGGTGCACGCCGATGTACGCCGCTTCCACCGGGTCCGATGTCGGGCGCTGCTGCCCGGCTGTCTTCGTGAACTCGTGGTAGGCCGGCACGAACTTCTTGTTCGCCGGGGTGTCCACCGTCTCGTAGTAGTTCCACGCGACCAGGTGGCCTTCCAT
>JBPPMX010000274.1:0-12867 GCA_051306275.1 Tepidiformaceae bacterium | reverse complement strand
GGCGATGAGCAGCAAGCCGCACTGGCGAAAATGGCCGCTGCGCTCAAGCCCGGCGGGTGGCTTGTCGCCGAGGAGGGAGACCGCGGTGGCTCCCTTCAAGACCCACGGAACCCGCCCGATGCATTTCGGCTAGTCACGCTCTACGACGAAGGCATCACTGCCGCATTTCCGTCATGGCACCCTGCATACGGCCGCCGCCTCCAGCGCGATGTTCGAGATGCCGGGCTAACAATCATGGGCGGAAGCGCCCGCGCCGGGTTGCACTACGCCGATTCGCCCGCCCATGAGCTCATGAAGAACGGCATGCCAAGGAACCGTTCCAAGGTTGTCGCGACCGGTGTGGTTTCAGACGAAGAAGCGGACGCACGAATCGCTCTGCTCAGTGACCCTAACTATTTTGGGCTGAGCGGGCCTGTGGTTTCTGTTTGGGCGCAGAAGCCGTCAGCGACCGCTTAGTCCGTTGAGAACATGAGCGGTGCGCGGATCTCCGAGCGTTGGTGCGGGGCCCGCGGCCACGGGGGGCCGCGACTCCGAGGGAGACGAACCGGTTGGGAGCCGCTAATCCGGTTAGAGGAAGGGGTGGCGGTGGCGGATGGCGCCTCGCTGGCGGTGGTAGACGGAGAGGGGCGGGATGAGGGTGCTGGTGGCGAGGATTTCGAGGGCGTTGGCAGGGTCGCGACGGGTGTGGCGGAGGCGGGAGGCGGCGAGGGCGAGGGTGAGGGCGGTCCAGGTGGCAGCGGCGAGGAGGGCGATGGTGCGCGAGCGGAGGAGGATCCCGAGGAGCGCGAGGGCGATGGCGGCCGAGGCGGCGTAGTGGCCGTAGGGCGGGCGTTCGCCGGACTGGCGGTAGCGGACCGGATGGCGCTTCAGGAGGAGGGCTTCGTTCACGAAGCGGCGCTGGGCACGGACGCTGGCGCCCCAGGGGACGGTACGCACGGGGTGGATGACGACGGCACCGGGGGCTTCGACGAGGGTGTGGCCGGCATCGAGGAGGGTGAAGAGGAGGTCGCTGTCTTCGCGCCAGGGGGCGTCGTAGGCCTCGTGCATGCCGCCGACGGCGAGGAGGGCGTCACGGCGGTAGAAGGCGTTGGCGGTGACGAAGGGGGAGGTTTCGAGGCCGGCGGTGAGGGCTTCTAATTCGGTGGGTGGGTCGCCGCGGGGGACGATGATGCGGCCGGTGGCGCCGGTGGCCCCGGATTCGAGGGCGGCGAGGCCAGCGCGGAGCCAGCCTGGCTGGGGGAGGCAGTCGTCGTCGGTGCAGGCGACTATCGGAGCGCGTGCGGCCCGGATGGCGTGGTTGCGCGCGGTCGCGGGGCCAGCGTTGCGGGCGAGGGCGTGGCAGGTGAGCTGGAAGCCGGGGTGAGCGCGGGCGAATTGGGCGACGGCGGCGGGGGTATCCGTCGAGGGGCCGTCGTGGACGACGATTACTTCGAAGGCGTCGTGGGGGATGTCCTGGGCGGCGAGGGCTGCGAGGCAGCGCAGAAGGAGCGCGGGGCGGTTGTAGGTCGGGATGATGACGGAAGCCGCGGGTACGCTCATGGCGGGCAGCGTACTCCAGGAGTCGAGCGTGAGGACGGGAGAGCGGCGCCGGGCGGTGGTGCGAGGCCTGCGGCCACGGGGGGCCGCGACTCCCGGCAGTGGAGGCACGACCCCAGGTTTCGGCAACAGGTGTTAACCGGGCGGGGATTGATCTGCGTGCTATACTGTGCGGAGCACGCATTCCTCGCGGAGTGGGCCACTGGCCCGCTTTTTTTATGGAGATATGAAGAGCGACTTTTTGTTGGCGATCGGGGCCCTGGCGGCCGAAAAGAACCTGCCGAAGGACGTTGTCCTGGAGGCGGTTGAGGCCGCGCTGACTTCAGCGTACCGGCGGGATGGCGAGAACGCGCCGAACGTGTACGTGAAGGTGGATTCGGAGACCGGGGATATCCGCGCCTATATGCAGAAGTCGGTTGTGGAAGAGGTGGAGGAGCCGAACCTCGAAATCGCCCTGGCCGAGGCGGCGCGGTATAAGCGCGACGCGAAGGCGGGCGATGTCCTCGACTTCGAGATGCCGCTGCCTGAGAACGCGGGGCGCATCGCGGCGCAGACGGCGAAGCAGGTTGTGCTACAGCGGCTGCGAGAGGCTGAGCGCGACGCGGTTTACGACGAGTATTCGGGCAAAGAGGGCGAGATCCTGGTCGGGACGGTCCAGCGCGTGGAACCCCGGCAGATGATCGTCGAACTGGGCAAGGGCACAGAAGCTGTGCTGCCATCGATGGAGCAGGTGCGGAACGAGCATCTGCGGGCCGGGCAGCGCGTGAAGGTGATCGTGCTCGAGGTGCAGAAGGCGGTGAAGGGGCCACAGGTCATCGTGAGCCGTGCCCACCGGAGCTTGCTGCGCCGTCTCCTTGAGATGGAAGTACCGGAGATTCTCGCGGGGACGGTCGAAGTGAAGTCGATCGCGCGGGAAGGCGGACACCGGAGCAAGGTGGCCGTGCACGCGCGCAACGCGAACGTCGACCCGATCGGGGCGTGCGTGGGCCCGCGCGGTAGCCGCATCCAGAACATCGTGAACGAGCTCGGCGGGGAGCGCGTGGACATCGTGAAGTGGGACCCGGATCCAGGGAACTTCGTGGGGAACGCGCTGAGCCCGGCCGAAGTAATCGAAGTGACCATCGACGAGATGGAGCACCGGGCTACGGTGACCGTGCCGGACAAGATGCTCTCGCTGGCTATCGGCAAGGAAGGGCAGAACGCGCGTCTCGCGGCGAAGCTGACGGGTTGGCGGATCGACATCCACAGCCAGTCGGCAGCAGAGCGCGGCGAAGAGGGGCTCGCGGAAGCGGCTTCGACGTTCGAGCCGTTCATGCCGGGCGAAGAGCCGGACATCGACATCATCACTGTCGAGGAGGAGGAGCCAGTCGTGCTGGCTCCGGCGGCAGCGCTCGCGCCAGAAGTGGCCGAGGGCGAGGCTGCGACCGAAGAGGGTGAAGAGAGCGCCGCTGAGCCTGAAGTCCTGGAGCCCGCGGCCGCGCTTGCGGACGACGAGGATGAGGACGAGGACGAAGCAGGAGACGACGACGAAGAGTACGAAGTGCCGACGGTCGTTGTGCCGGAGAACCGGCCGGCTGCGATCCGCTTCGCGGAGGACGTGCTGCCCCGGCGGGAAGTCGAAGCAGACGACCCGGCGAAGCGCGCCGCGGCGAAGAAGGTCAAGCGAGCCCCGCGATTTGTCGAGGATGTCGAGGAAGACCTCGAGGAGATCGACTACAGCGGGCGGATTCACTAAGCGGGGGCTTCGAGATGAAGGCAGCCAGGGGGCCGCGACCCCGCCACGTGCCGCAACGCACGTGTATCGGCTGCCGGGAAGAAGCCGCCCGGCGCGGGTTCATCCGTATCGTCCGGACGCCCGAAGGACGTGTCGCGATCGACGCGACCGGTAAGGCGAATGGGCGCGGAGCCTATTTGCACGCAAGCACGGCCTGTTGGGAGAAAGCCCTGAAGGGCGGTACCATAGGACGTGCACTGAAGATCACCCCGGCCAGCGAGGATGTCGAGGCGTTGCGGGCCTATGGCATGGCTTTGCCGGCAGAAGAAGAAGGTTCGATATGACAGCACAACCAAGTTCAGTGGAGGCCGCGGGCCCGGTCACGATCCCACAAGCGCTCACCGTTAAAGAGCTGGGCGACCTGCTCGGCGTGACTTCGATTGAAGTGATCAAGCGGCTGATGACGAACGGCGTCATGGCCTCGGTGAACCAGAGCATCGACTTCGACACGGCGGCGGTGGTCGCGGTGGAACTCGGCTTCGACCCCGAGGAGGCGGTGGCGGTCGAGCAGGTGGCGGACACGGTCGAGGTGGTGGAGGACGAAGAAGAGCCGGACGACCCGAAGGACCTGGTGGCGCGACCGCCGATCGTGACCGTGCTGGGTCACGTCGACCATGGGAAGACGAGCCTGCTGGACGCCATCCGGAACACGAAGGTAACGGCTGGCGAGGCGGGCGGAATCACGCAGCACATCGGCGCGTACCAGGTGGAGAAGGATGGGAAGACGATCACGTTCATCGACACACCGGGCCACGCCGCGTTCACGGCGATGCGCGCCCGGGGCGCCCAGGTGACGGACATCGCGATCCTCGTGGTGGCGGCGGATGACGGGGTGATGCCGCAGACGGTCGAGGCGCTGAACCATGCACGCGCGGCCGGCGTGCCGATCATCGTCGCAATCAACAAGATTGACCTGCCCGGGGCAAACCCGGACCGGGTGAAGCAGCAACTGACGGAACACAGTCTCGTCGTCGAGGACTTCGGCGGCGACACGATGGCCGTGCCTGTCTCAGCGACGAAGGGCACAGGTCTGACAGACATCCTCGAGTCGATCAACGTGCTGGCCGAAGTGTCGGAGTACAAGGCGAACCCGAACCGGCCGGGCCGGGGCGTAGTTGTCGAGGCCGAGATGGATACGAGCCGGGGGCCGGTGGCGACCGTACTTGTGAAGAACGGGACGCTGCGACAGGGCGATGCGGTGGTCGTCGGGGAGATCAGCGGGAAGGTCAAGGCGATGTTCGACAGCGCCGGGAAGCGGATCAAGGAAGCGGGGCCTGCGACACCGGTGGTGATCATGGGTCTCGACGAGGTGCCGACGGCCGGCGACCGGCTGACGGTTGCGAAGGACGAGCGGGCGGCTCGCGTGATCGTCGACAACCGGCGGCGCGGCCGTGAGGCTGAGGAGCAAACGGAACACGCTCACGTGAACCTCGACACGCTCTTCAACGAGATCAGCAAGGGCAACCTCAAGGAGCTGATCCTGATCCTGAAGACAGACGTAAAGGGCAGCGCGGAGGCGATTCGCGATGCGGTGGAGCGCGTGCCTGCGCCTGAAGTGAAGGTGAAGGTTATCCATACGGCGACGGGGCCGGTGACGGACTCGGACGTGATGCTTGCCGAGGCTTCGAACGGGATCATCCTGGCGTTCAACACGAAGGTGGAGCCGGGAGCGCGAAAGCGCGCCGATGCCACGGGCGTGGACATACGGAGCTACACGATCATCTACCAGCTCATCGAGGACATCGAGAAGGCGCTGGCGGGCATGCTCGAGCCAGTGTTCGAGACGGTCGTCGACGGGCACGCCGAGGTTCGGCAGCTGTTCAAGTCGAGCCGCCTGGGGCAGATTGCGGGCTCGTTCGTGCTGGACGGGACGATGCGGCGCGGTCTCAATGCGCGGGTCATCCGGAACAAGCAGGAGATCGGGAAGTCACGGATCGAGGGCCTCAAGCGATTCCAGGAGGACGTGCGCGAGGTACAGACGGGCTACGAATGCGGCATCGTGCTCTCGGGCTTCGACAAGTTCGAAATGGGCGACGTGATCGAGGCGTATCACGAGGAACGGGTCCGCTAGCTCCGAGTGCCCTGCGGGGCGAGAGCCGGGACGATGACACGACGAACGGAACGAATAAACGAGCTGATCCGCGAAGAGATCAGCGACCTTCTGCTGCGCGACGTGAAGGACCCGCGGCTTTCTGCGCACGGGCTGGTGAGCATCACGGAAGTCACGGTTTCGCCGGACCTGCGGAAGGCAACCGTGCACGTTTCGCATCTTGGGACTGACCAGGAGCGGAAGGAAGTTTTGGCGGGCCTGCAGAAGGCCGCGCCGTTCCTGCACCGGGAGCTGATGCGGCGGCTGGCGCTGCGGCATGTGCCGGAGCTGGCGTTCAAGTTCGACCCGTCGATTGAGCGGGGGGCCCGAATTGCCACGCTGATCCACGAGGTGCAGGTGGAGTCCGTTGAGACGGAAGAGTCCGGCGACCTGGAAGAGTCGAGTGAGCCGGGCGAGTAAGGGCGCGGGAAGCGATCTCGAGGGAATCCTCCTGATCGATAAGGCAACTGCCTGGACGAGCCACGATGTGGTGGCGAAGGCGCGGGGGCTCACAAAGCAACGGAAGATCGGACATACGGGGACGCTCGACCCTGCGGCAACGGGGCTGCTGGTGCTATGCCTTGGCTCGGCGACGCGGCTGGTGGAGTACATGACGGCGCACAACAAGCGGTATACCGGGGTCATCCAGCTCGGCGTGCGGACGGAGACGGATGATGCGGAAGGCGCGGTAGTTGAGGAGCGGCCAGCACCGGAACTCAGCGAAGACGACCTGAGGCTGCTGGAAGCACGGTTCACCGGGCGGCAGATGCAACGCCCGCCGGCCTATAGCGCGATCAGCGTGGGCGGGGAGCGTGCGTATGCGATTGCGCGACGAGGCGGCGAGGTTGAGCTGGCTGCGCGGGAGATCGTGGTGAATAGCTTGCGGCTGAGCGATGCCGGGAAGGGAACGTTGCGGGCCGAGGTGGAGTGCGGAGCAGGAACGTACATGCGGAGCCTGGCGCGGGATATCGGGGAGGCGCTGGGGTGTGGCGCGCACCTGTCCGGATTGCGGCGGGAGACGGTCGGACGGTTCAACGTGGCGGACGCTCTAACGATTGAAGAGCTTGCGAGCGCGGCAGCCGAGGGCCGAGTTGGGGAGCTACTTGCGCCGCCGGACGAGGGAGTTTCGGAGCAGGACGTGGCGATAGTGAGCGACGAGCAGGCTGCCCGGCTGATGGCGGGAGCGGTAGTCGCGGCGGAGTCTGAACGCGCCCGCGAAGCAGAGGTGGCGCGAATCTACAGCGCCGGTGGGGCGTTCATCGGGGTGGGGAGTGTAGATGCGGAATCATCGATTCGGGCGCGAAAGGTGTTGCAGAGGCGTTAATGGTGGCGGTTCTTACGCGTTATGTCCCTTCCAGATTCAATTTCTGGTTGACAGGGTTCGATACGGGCCTATCATGCAAACAGGTGTGCTGAACAACTGCGAAATTGAGTAGGCACGATCGCAGTTTTGTGCGCCGTCCCGGTCCGCCGGGGACGCCTAAGGAGGAAGAACCCCATGGAAGCCTATTGTCTGAAGTGCCGCGAGAAGCGGGAGATGCAGAATCCGAACCCGATCACGATGAAGAACGGGAAGCCGGCGACCGAGGGGACCTGCCCGGTCTGCTCAACAAGGATGTTCAAGATCGGCAAGGCGTAAACGCGGGCTGAGGATTGAGCGCGTGAAACGAGCGCGGCCGGTTGGTCGCGCTCGTTTTGTGTCCCGGGAACGGCTCAGGCGTTGAGGAGGGGGATGAGGCTGGGGTGAAGGAGCGCGTTGGACGCGACAGCGCTATCCCCGATGGCGTCGAGACCGGCCCAGGTCGTGAGGCGGCCACCCGCTTCGGTGATGACTGGATAGAGTGCGGCGAGATCCCAAAGGTTCATCTCCGGGTCGAGCATGGCGTCGGCGCGACCAGTGGCGACCATGAGGTAGCCGTAGCAGTCGCCCCAGGAGCGGAGGAGCGCGCCGGACTGTGAGAGCGCGGACCATGCGGCGGGGTACATGGAGTCGAGGCGAGACGGGCTTGTGGTGAGGATGGTTGATGACGCGAGATCGGAGGCAGCGGAAACGTGCGCGGGCTCGCCGTTGAGAAAGGCGCCGAGGCCAGTTGCAGCGTAGGCGGTTTCACCGGCGGCGTGGCAGGCGATGACGCCCACGACCGGCTGGGCATCACGTTCGAGGGCGATGAGGGTTCCGAAGAGGGGTACGTGGTGGATAAAGGACTTGGTGCCATCGATGGGGTCGACGATCCAGCGATGGCGGCCATCGCCGGGGGTCTCCCCGAACTCTTCGCCGAGGAAGCCGTGGCGGGGGCATTCGCGGAGGATGAAGTCGCGGATGGCGGTCTCGGCGTTTCGATCGGCGATGGTGACGGGGGTGTTATCGGACTTGAGTTCGACCGTAAAGCCGCGTTCGTAGACGGGCATGATAACTTCGCCGGCAAGGGCTGCGGCATGACGGGCAATGGCGAGAAGGTCGGCTAGCTCGGACACCGAACCATAGTATCGGTATCCCCGTTCCGGGTTAGCCGGCGGCGCGCTAGGCTCGACTGATGCCGAGAATCCTGCTGTTCGATATCGACATGACGCTGATCCGGACGGGTGGCGCGGGGAGAAAGGCGATCGACGCCGTGTTCGCTGAGGCGTTCGGGGTCGAGAACCCGACTGCGGGGATGAGCTTCGACGGACGGACGGACCACGCCATCTTCATGGAGACGATTGCGCGGCTGGGGGCGGAGGTAGAGCCGAGCGCCGTGTATTCGCGGATGGCGGCCGCGTATGTCGAGCGACTGGCGGCGACGATTGGGGCCTCCGACGGGCATGTGTTGCCGGGGGTGACGGAGCTCCTGGACAGGCTGGCGGCGGAGCGGACGGCGGCAGTCGGGCTTGCGACGGGGAATCTGCGGAGGGGCGCGGCGATCAAGCTCGGGCGGTTCGGGTTGTGGGAGCGGTTCGCGGGCGGCGGGTTCGGGGACGAGACGCCGGTTCGGGCGGAGGTAGTCACGCAGGCGATGGTGGACGTCGCGGGGACCGCGGGGGTGGCGGCGGAGCCCCGAGCGACGGTGGTGATCGGCGACACGCCGCTGGATGTGGAGGCGGCGAGGACGGCGGGGATGCTGTGCCTCGGGGTCGCGACGGGGAGATTCAGCGTGGACGAGCTGCTGGCGGCGGGGGCGGATTGGGCAGTGCCGGACCTGGGTGAGACGGAACGGGTGTTGAAGGTGCTGCTGGGCTAGGAAGCGATGCGGGCGGGAACGTCGTGGTCGGCGAGGGCTATCGATAGGCGGGCGCCGAGGAGTTCGGCGGGGGTGATGCCGGTCTCGCGGGTGCGTTCGAGCCAGGGGTTCTCGCCGAAGCCGGCGAGGGCCAGTGTGTTCACAACGACGCTGGAAAGCAGCCCGAGGGGGTAGTCATCGCGGAGCTGGGCGAGGGAGTAGGACGTCACACCGTTCGCAACGAGCGCACGATGGTAGTGGGCGAGGAGGTCTGGTTCGTGGGTTCGGCGGAGGCCGGGAGCCAGGCAGGTTGTGAGGAGGCGGGAGATATCGGCGACCGCGGGGCCGGCGAAGCAGGTGGCCCAGTCGATGACTCGGCAATCGTCGCCATCGGGTGAAAAGAGGGCGTTCTGAAGGTGGAAGTCGCCGTGGACGAGGGTGCGGGGGAGGGCGCCGAGACGTCCGTAGATGGCGGGATTGGCGGCGATCGCGGCCGACACGGTTTCGAGGGAGCCGGTGAACTCGGGCCAGCGGACGCGGCAGGTGGGAATTGCCTGCGTGAGAAGCCGGGCAATCGAGCCGAGGGCAGGGCCGGTGAAGCGTGAGAGCCATCGTTCGTTGGCGGCGGCGCGCTCCCAGTTGGCGGCGTGGATGGCGGCGAGAGCGGTGAGCATGCGGCGGATGCGCGGGAGATCGGACGAGAAGAGATCGCCGGGTTCCCAGCCTGTGAGGTCTTCGAGGAGCAGGAGGAAGTTGCCAGTGGGGCGGTCGAATGAGGCGAAGTAGCACGCGGGGACGGGGAGCGCCTCCTGGGTCGTGGCGAGGTAGCGATAGAACCATGTCTCGATGCGGTAGGCGCCGGATTCGCGGCCGACTTCACGCATGGCGGGCGTCGGGCCGGGGAACTTGGCGATGAGCGAGGCGGGGCCATCAGCGCCCGGGGCGTAGTGGAGACGGATTCGGAGGGTCTCGGAAGTGGCGCCCTGGGCGGCGAGCGGAGCTAGTTCGAAGGCGACGACCGAGGAGGAAAGGGCTTCCGAGAGCCAGGCGGCGGTGAGGTCGCGCGGGGAGGCTGGGAATGGCATCGGCTAGCGGCGGATTCGCGCGAAGAACGGACATCCCGGCGTGTCGGTCCAGGGCGAAAGGATGCCGCTGCCCGGATGGAGGCACTCGCCGCGGCCACCGTGCTGATCCTCGATGAATTCGCGGCAGGAGCCACAGGCGTTGACCTCGACTCGCGGAGCGAAGTCGTCGATGGCGAGGTTCACGCCAAGGAAGTAGTCGGACGCGCCGGGTGCGGTTTGCCGGGAGACGACCATGGGCGGCGCGACGGGGTAGGCGTCGCGCTCGCTCTCCCACGACGAGGAGCGCTGCTCGCGCTGGCGTTCCTGCTTGCGTTTTCGTCGACGTCCCATGGGATGAGCGTAGCCGAGGGAGCGAGCACCGGGAATCGGGCGGGCGTCGTCGGACGGAGCGCGGTGCGCTGATACACTCAGGGGACGCGGATCGGACGCGGCGACACAGGAAAAAGGGACAAGCAATGAGCAACACACCGGCCCGGAAGGAACTCGCGAAGGCATACGAGCCGGGGCTGGTTGAGGAGCGGATCTACGCAGCGTGGGAGGCGGCGGGGTACTTCAAGCCGCGCGGCGGTGGCGACCCGTACTGCCTGATCATGCCGCCTCCGAACGTGACGGGTGAGCTGCACCTTGGGCATGGGCTGGAGGATTCGATCAGCGACACGCTGGTGCGGTGGCACCGGATGATGGGCGACCAGGTGTTGTGGCTGCCGGGCGAGGACCACGCCGGGATCGCGACGCAGAACGTGATCGAGCGGGAGATCGCGAAGGAAGGCCTGACGCGGCAGGAGATGGGGCGCGAGGCGTTCGTCGAGCGGATCTGGATGTGGGTTCGGAAGTATCGTTCGCGGATCGCCGACCAGCACCGGAAGCTGGGGGCGTCGGCCGACTGGTCGAAGAGCGTGTTCACGCTCGACCCGAAGATCGTGAAAGCGGTGCGGACGACGTTTGTCAGCCTCTACGAGAAGGGGCTGATCTACCGCGGGCTTCGGATGATCAACTGGTGTCCGCGATGCGAGACGGCGCTGAGCGACCTCGAGGTGGACTACGTCGAGGAGGCGGCGAAGCTGTACTACATCCGCTATCCGATGGTGGGAGAGGGCGGGATGCCGCTGCCAGACTACGTTGTGGTCGCGACGACCCGGCCGGAGACGATGGTGGCGGATACGGGCGTTGCAGTGAGCCCGGACGACGAACGGTACGAGGACAAGGTTGGGCGGATGCTCCTGCTCCCGATCATCGGGCGGGAAATCCCGGTGGTCCCGGACGAGCACGTGAAGGCGGAGTTTGGGACGGGGGCGGTGAAGGTAACGCCGGGCCACGACCCGAACGACTGGGAGATCGGGCAGCGGCATGACCTGCCGGTAATCGTCGCGATGGACCTGCAGGCGCGGATGAACGAGGAGGCGGGCCCGTATGCCGGGCTGACCGATATGGAGGCGAGGACGGCGATCCTGCGGGACCTTGAAGACGAGGGGTTCCTGGACCATGTTGAGGATTATGTGCACTCCGTGGGGCACTGCAGCAGGTGCAAGACCGTAGTCCAGCCGCTGCCGAGCGAGCAGTGGTGGGTGGCGATCACGAAGGAGTATGAGCCGGGGGTTTCGCTTGCGAGCGAGGCGATCCGGGCGGTGACGGACGGGCGGATCACGATCGTGCCGCAGCGGTTCGAGAAGGTGTATTTGAACTGGATGGAGAACATCCGGGACTGGTGCATCAGTCGGCAGCTGTGGTGGGGCCACCAGGTGCCCGTGTGGTACTGCGACGGGTGCAGCGAGATGGTGGTGCAGGTCGACGACCCGAGCGGGTGTCCGAAGTGCGGGGGGGCGCTGAGGCAGGACGAGGACGTGCTCGATACGTGGTTCTCGTCGGGGCTGGCGCCGCACGCCGACCTCGGGTGGCCGGACGAGACGGAAGACCTCGCGACGTTCTATCCGACGGCCGACATGCAGATGGGCTACGACATCATGTTCTTCTGGTGCGCCCGGATGATTATGTTCGGCCTGTACAACATGCGGGAGCGCGGGGACGAGGGGATGGTGCCGTTCCGGACGGTCATGTTCCACGGCCTGATCCGCGATGCGAACAACGAGAAGATGACGAAGTCGCGGGGGAATGTGGTGGACCCGCTGATCGCGGCGGAGAAGTACGGGGCAGACGCGCTCCGGTTCGGACTGCTGACGGCGGGGACGATCGGCGCGGACATGCGCTATACGGACGAGCGGATGGAGGCTGCGCGGAACTTCGCGAACAAACTATGGAACACCGCGCGTTTCGTGCTCATGCGCGTTGGGCCGCGGGAGGTCCGGCGGCCGCACTGGGCGAGCAAGGAGAGCTACGCGTTGGAGGATCGCTGGATCCTTTCGCGGCTGGAGCGGGTGGAGGAAGAGGTCGATTCGCTGCTGAAGGCGTACCAGTTGGGCGAGGCCGGGCGGCAACTGAACGACTTCCTGTGGGGGGAGTTCTGCGACTGGTACATCGAGATGGCGAAGGTGCGGCTGGACGCGGGGGACGAGCGACCGCTCGGGGTGCTGGTACACGTGCTGGACCACGGCCTGCGGATGTTGCACCCGTTCATGCCGTTCGTTACGGAGGAGCTCTGGCAGACACTGCGAGAGCACATCGACGACGAGATGGCCTCGATGCTGATCGTGGCGTGGTACCCACGATCAGGTGGTAACTGGCGTGATGAGGCCGCCGAGGAGGCGGTCGGGCATGTGATCGATGTGAACCGGGCGATCCGGAACGTGCGGACGGAGAAGCGGCTGGCAGCAGGCGAGCGGCCAAGGGTCTACCTGCGGGCGGACGGCTACCGTGGGGCGCTGACGGAGACGGTCGCGGCGACGGCGTTCACGTCACGGGTGCATGTGGAGGTGGTTGCGAGGGATGCTGTGCTTCCGGAGGGCGAGTTCGCGTTTGCGCAGGTTGGGACGACGGAGGTCGCAGTCGAACTGCCACAGGTCGATGGCGAGGCTGAACGCGCGCGGCTGACCAAGGAGCTGGCTGAGGCGGACGGGTATGTCGCGAATCTCGAGCGGCAGCTGGGGAACCAGGAGTTTCTCGCGAAAGCGCCGGCGCCGGTGGTCGAGGGGATGCGGGCGAAGCTGGCAGAGGCGCAGGCGCGCGCGGCGGGGTTGCGGGAGCGGGTGTAGGGGTGTTGCTCAGCATCGGAGGCCGTGGTTACACGGAGTA
>JBPPMX010000273.1:0-4872 GCA_051306275.1 Tepidiformaceae bacterium | reverse complement strand
AGCGAAGATGATCCCGCCGGGCGTTTCCGCGCCACCCCCAACACCGCTCAAGGTATCGGGTTGTGCAGTGTCACGAGCTTCGTCCCGTCCGGGAACGTCGCCTCCACCTGCACGCTATCGATCATCTCAGGAATCCCCTCCATCACATCCTGCCGCGTCAGAAACGCCCCCTGCATCCCCATCAGGTCCGCCACACTCAACCCGTCTCGCGCCTTCTCCAGCAACCCGCTCGCGATGATTGCGATCGCCTCCGGGTAGTTGAGCTTCAGCCCGCGCGCCTTCCGGTCGCGCGCCACGATCGCCGCCACCGAAACCAGCAGCTTGTCGATCTCACGGTCGGTCAGTCTCACCCCGGCCTGCCCTCCTTCCGCCCGCTCTCGCAGACAGGACGCCAGCCTATCCGCCCGACGTTTCGAAGGTGTTTCAGCCCCCGGCGCCCGGCTCTGACCTTAGAACGTCAGGTCCATCCCGATGTCCAGCGCCCGCGCACTGTGCGTCAGTGCCCCCACCGAGATCGCGTCCACGCCCGTCTCCGCGATCTCTCGCACCGTCTCGAGGTTCACCCCGCCGCTCGCCTCCAGCTTGGCCCGGCCCGCCGTACGGACCACGGCCTCCCGCATATCCGCCGGCGACATGTTGTCGAGCAACACCCACTCCGGGCTCGCTACCAGCGCTGCCTCAAGGTCGTTCAGGCCGTCTATCTCCACCTCAACCGCAGCTCCGGGCGCGAGATTCCGGATCGCCTCCACCCCCTCCGCCAGCGTCCACCCCCTCCGGTGCAACGCCTCCCGGTGGTTGTCCTTGATCATCGCCATCACCGCCAGGTCTCGCCGATGGTTCGTCCCGCTACCACACCGAACGGCGTACTTCTCGATATCCCGTAGGCCCGGCGTCGTCTTCCGCGTATCGAGGATCACCGCATTCGTGCCCGCGACCGCGTCGACGAACCGGCGCGTCATCGTCGCGCTCCCGCTCATCCTCTGGATGAAGTTCAGCGCCGTCCGTTCCCCCTCCAGGAGCGCCCGAACCGGCCCTTCGAACACCGCGATCATGTCCCCTCGTTCGAACGCCGCCCCGTCGGCGAGTCCCTCCATCAGCCGCACATCCGCATCAAGCTGACGGAACGCCTCGAGCGCCACCGGCATCCCGGAGAGCACACCCGCCTCCTTCGCGACGAAGCGCGCCGTTCCCCGCAGTTCGCTCCCTACCGTCGCGAGCGTCGTGATGTCCTCGGCCGCGCGATCCTCGGCCAGCGCCCGCGCGACGACCTCGTGCACAACCTTCGGCCGCAGCGGCTCAATCTGCACGGCGATACACCAGGTGGCGCTGCCAGTTCATGTCGTCGCGCTCAGGGAAATCCCGCCGGGAATGCGCACCACGGCTTTCTGTCCGTTCCAGCGCCGCGCGCAGCATGAGCCGTGCGAGCGTCGACATCTGCTTCACCTCGAACCCTGCGCGACTCGGCTCCACGTCCGCCGCGTGCCATTCGTCCGCCGCCGCAAGTCCCGCCGCGAGCCCCTCACGATCCCGCTCGATCCCCGCCGAGTCCCACATAACCGTCCGCACCGTCGCCGCGTCGGGCGCGATTCCACCCGCATCGTTCACGCCGATTGCCGTTGCCGTGGCCGGCATCGCCGCCCCACCGCCCGCTGCAATGTCCTCCACCACTCGCTTCCCAAAAACCACCGTCTCCATCAGCGAATTGCTCGCCAGCCGGTTAGCACCGTGCACCCCGGTGCATGCCACCTCCCCGCATGCGTACAGCCCGGCTACTGTCGTCCGGCCCATCGTGTCCGTCCGTACCCCCCCCATCATGTAGTGCGCCGCGGGGGCCACCGGTATCCGGTCCTTCGTGATATCGATCCCCACGCCCCGGCAGAACGCGTACACCCCCGGGAACCGCGCCGCCAGGTCGATCCCTTCGATCCCGGTGCAATCGAGCCAGACCTCCTCCGACCCCTCGCGCCGCATCTCCGCTACCGTCGCGCGGGCGACAACGTCACGCGGAGCCAGGTCGGCTAGCGCGTGATACCGCGCCATGAACGCTTCCCCCGTCGCGTTCCGCAGGATCGCCCCGTCGCCGCGCATCGCCTCCGTAATCAGGAACGGCGGCGACCCCGCCCGCCGGAACGCCGTCGGGTGGAACTGGTAGAACTCAAGGTCGGCTACCTCCGCCCCCGCCTGGAACCCGAGCACGATTCCGTCGCCCGTCGTGACGTCGGGATTCGTCGTCGACTTGTACATCTGCCCCGCGCCGCCCGTCGCCAGCACAACCGCGGGGGCCTCAAACGCGATCCGCTTCCCCGTCGGCAGGTCGAGCGCGACGACGCCGTTCACCCGGTCACCCTCAACCGTCAGCTCTGTCGCCAGCGTGTGGTCGAGGATCGTGATGCCCGGCATCCGTGCCGCTTCGCTCAAGGCCGTCTCGATCGCGGCCCCGGTCCGGTCGCCGCCCGCATGGAGCACCCGCGCCGCCGAATGCGCCGCCTCCCGCCCCAGCGCCACCTCACCGCCGATCGAGTCGAACGACACGCCGTGCTCCACGAGGTCACGGATTCGCGCGGGCGCGTCATAACACAAGATTCGCGCCGCCTCCTCGTCGACCAGCCCCGCCCCCGCGACGATCGTGTCCGCGAGATGCTCCTCCGGCGAATCGAGCGCTCCCACCGCCGCCGCGATCCCGCCCTGTGCCCACCGCGTGTTGCAGTCTTCGATACTGCCCTTTGTCAGCACCAGTACCGGCCCCAGGTGACGCACCTCAAGCGCCACAAACAATCCGGAGATCCCGCTACCGATCACGATTACCCGGTAGTTTCCGCCCGGTTCCGCGCCCGCTGTTCCCCATAGTCCGTCCGTCATCCGAGTTAGTGTACGTCCGACACGAAGTCGCCACCACCGCCCCCAGCGGCATCTGAGCCGATGTCCCGTTACACTTGTCCCCGCCGCACCACGGCCTAACCCCTCAACGTCCCCGGAGCCGTCCTTGGCGATCATTCCTATCCGTCGCGCTGGTGATCCCGTCCTTCGCGAGAAGGCCCGTCGCGTTCGCACCATCGACAGCTCAATCCACAGACTCATTGAAGACATGTGGGAGACGATGTACGACGCCCCCGGTGTCGGGCTCGCCGCTCCCCAGATCGGCATCCCCCTCAAGGTCGTCGTCATCGACGTCAACGACGGCCAGAAGATCGCCCTCGTGAATCCTGAGATCGTAAAGCGTTCCGGCGAGCGCACCGTCGACGAAGGCTGCCTCTCCGTCCCCGGCTTTCGCGGCGAGATCACCCGTTCCGTGAAAGTCGTCGCAAAGGGCATCGACCCGGCCACTGGCAAGGAAGTTCGCATCAAGGCCCAGGACAACCTCCTCGCCGAAGCGCTCGAACACGAAATCGACCACGTCAACGGCATCCTCTATATCGACTACCTGGCCACCCCCGAAGCCCTCGTTCCCCTCCATGACGCACCGGAGGTCACGGGGGACCGCTAGCCAGGCAAAACGTCCGCGAGCGAACACTCGCGAGGGAGCACAGTACCGTGTACATCGGAGCGATCGAAGCGCGCGAAATCCTCGACTCTCGCGGAAACCCTACCCTCCGCGTCACCGTCCTCCTCGAAGACGGCGCCGAAGGCACAGCCGCCGTACCCTCCGGCGCCTCCACCGGCGCCCACGAAGCCGTCGAACTCCGCGATGGCGACCGCCGCCGCTATGGCGGGAAGGGCGTCCAGAGGGCCGCTGCCTTCGCCTCGGGCGAGATCCTGCGCGCGCTCCGCGGACTCCCCGCCTCCGACCAGCGCCTCATCGACCGCACCATGCTCGAACTCGATGGCACCCCCAACAAGGGACGCCTCGGCGCGAATGCGATTCTCGGTGTTTCGCTCGCCGCCGCCCGCGCCGCCGCCGATTCCCTCGGCCTCCCGCTCTACCGCTACCTCGGCGGCCCCGGCGCATACCTCCTCCCCGTCCCGATGTTCAACATCCTCAACGGCGGGAAACACGCCGAGGACTCCACCGACTTCCAGGAGTTCATGGTTATGCCCGTCGGAGCGGAGACCTTCTCCGAAGGGCTTCGCCTCGGGGTCGAGGTCTATCACGCGCTCAAAGACATCCTCCATGAGCGGAACCTCTCGACCTCCGTCGGCGACGAAGGCGGCTTCGCCCCCTCACTCCCAACGAACGAAGCAGCGGTCGAAGTCATCCTCGAAGCCATCGAAAAGGCTGGCTATCGGCCCGGAATCGACGCCATCATCGCCCTCGACCCCGCCTCCACTGAACTCTTCGTCGACGGCAAGTATGTACTCGCGAAAGAGGGCCGCTCCCTCACGAGCGCCGAGATGGTCGACCACTGGGCTGCCTGGATTGCGAAATACCCCATCCGCTCCATCGAAGACGGCCTCGCGGAGGACGACTGGGATGGCTGGGCAGCGCTCACTGCGAAATCGGGCGCTGACTGCCAGCTCGTCGGCGACGATCTGCTCGTCACCAACCCCGAGCGCATCCGCCGTGGCATCTCTGCCGCCGCCGCCAACAGCGTCCTCGTGAAGGTCAACCAGATTGGCACCCTCACCGAGACACTCGACGCCATCGACACCGCCCGCCGCGCCGGATGGACCGCCGTCATCTCCCACCGCTCCGGCGAAACCGAAGACACCTTCATCGCCGACCTCGCCGTAGCCACGGGTGCAGGCCAGATCAAGACCGGCGCCCCGGCTCGCGGCGAGCGCACCGCCAAGTACAACCGCCTTCTCGATATCGAAGCCGAACTCGGCCGCTCTGCGGGCTATGCCGGCTGGGATTCCATCCGCCAGCTCGGGCCGCGCCCCGATGCCCCCGCCTCCACCCGCACCTCGCCATCGACCCGCGCCGCTGGCCGCCTG